>NZ_BAABEV010000021.1:0-136820 GCF_039540335.1 Actinomadura verrucosospora
GGGCCGTGCCGCCCGCGGCGGGACCGGCGGGCGGGGCGCGGGCGGCGCGCGGGTCGGCGTACCGGGCGTGCATGCGCCGGCGGCGGGGCGGCGGCAACCCGTCGTAGACCGCCTCGCGGATCAGGTCGCGGCGGATCGCGTACCCGTTCTCCCGCGCCACCACCAGCTCCCGCTCGGTCAGGTCGCCGAGGGCGTGCCCGAGGTCGCGGCCGGGCCCGCCGGCGACCGCGCTCACGAGGTCGTCGTCCAGTTCGGCGCCCGCCACGGCCATGGCCTCCAGCGCCTCGCGGGCCGGGTCCGGCAGGTCGGTGACGCGGGCGAGCAGGAGCGTCCGCAGGTCGCCCGGCGGCGTCTCGCCCGCGGTGCTCAGGGCCTCGACGAACAGCGGGTTCCCGCCGCTGCGCCGGTGGATCCGGACGCTGCGCGCCGGGTCGGGCGGCCGCCCGTCCGCGGCGGCCAGCAGCGCGGCGACGTGCCGGTGCTCCAGCGGGCCGAGGTCGACGCGCGACACCGCGTCGCTGCGGCCGAGCTCGGCCAGCGTCCGCCGGTTCGGATGCCCGGCGGCCAGCTCGCCGGTGCGGACGGTGCCGACCAGCAGCACCGCGACGCCCGCCAGGTTGCGGGCCAGGTAGGCGAACAGCTCGCGGCTCGACGCGTCCGCCCAGTGGAGGTCCTCGACGAGCACGACGACGGGCCGCGTCTCCGCCGCCCGGCCCAGCAGCGTCAGCATCTCCTCCAGCAGCCTGGCCGGGCCGTAGCGCGCGGGCGCCGGGCCGAGGTCCGGGAGCAGGTCGCCGAGGGCGGCCCCGCCCGGCGGGAGCAGCGCCGCCACCCGGTCGCGGCCGAGGCGGCGCACCAGATCGCGCAGGACGGCGACGAACGGCACGTACGGGGTGCCCTCCGAGCCGAGCTCCAGGCATCCCCCGGACAGCACCAGCGGGTCGCCGGGCAGGTCCCCCACCGCCGTCGCGACCAGCCGCGACTTGCCGATCCCCGCCTCACCCGAGACCAGGAGCGTCGCGGGGATCCCGGCCCGGGAACGCTCGTAGGCCGCCCGCAGGACGGCGATCTCGTCGTCCCGTCCGATCAGGACGGGGCTGACGACGGAACCGGTCATCGCCCCCTCCAAGCCCGGACCGGATGTCACCAACTCTGACGACGACAGCCTGCCATCGGTGCCGCCACTGTGAGGGGTATTGCCCACGACCGAAAAGGAACCGTCCGATGACCGGACAGAACGCCCGCCGCACCGTCACCGCCAACATCACGCTGTCCCTGGACGGCCGCGTCAACGGCGCCGGCGGCGAGTACGACATGAGCTGGATCGTCCCGCACGCCATGGCGTCCGCGTCCCGCGACCACATGGTGGCGGTCACCGGCGCGGCCACCACCGCCCTGCTCGGCCGCAAGAACTTCGAGGGGTTCGCCGGGTTCTGGCCCGCCGTCGCCGACGACGAGAGCGCCGACCCCAGGGACCGGGAGTTCTCCCGCTGGCTCAACGCGGTCGAGAAGGTCGTCTTCTCCACCACCCTCAGGGAGGCCGCCTGGGACAACGCGCGCCTCGCCGACACCGACCCCGTGACGGCGGTCAAGCGGCTCCGCGAGGAGGAGGGCGGCGACATCATCGTGCTGGCCAGCGCGAGCGTGATCCGCGGCCTCCTCCAGGCGGGCGAGGTGGACCGGCTGAGCATCACCCTGTGCCCCGAACTCGTCGGCGGCGGCGCCCGGCTGTTCCCCGACGGCCCCTCCGCGTCGTGGACGCTGGCCTCCAGCCGGGTCACCGAGAGCGGCGCGATCTGCCTCCTGTACGACCGGGCCGAGCGCTGAGCGGCCCCGACCGGACGGACCAACCGATGATCAACGAGGGGGACACATGAGCAGGGTCGTCAGCGCCCACGCCGTCTCGGTGGACGGCTACATCAGCGGCCGAACGCCCGACGGGGAGGAGGAGCTCGGACGCGGACTCGGCGACGCGGGAACGCTCTTCGACTGGTACTTCGACGGCGACACCCCGAGCCGGGAGTTCGGCGGGTTCAAGCTGAGCGAGGAGAGCGCGCGCGTCTTCGACACCGCCGCGGCACGCGTGGGAGCGGTGGTGGCGGGGCGCGTCACCTGGGAGCACTCCGGGCGCTGGGGCGGGGGCGGCCCCCACCCGACGGCGCCGCTGTTCGTCCTCAGCCACCGGGCCGTTCCCGGGATCGGCGAGCGGCAGACGCTCGTCACCGGCGGGATCGAGGAGGCGGTCGCGGCGGCACGCGAGGCGGCCGGGGACAAGGACGTCGCCCTCATGGGCGGCGGGGTGCTGACCTCCGCGCTGGAGGCGGGCCTGGTCGACGAGCTGATCCTCCACCAGGTGCCCGTCCTGCTCGGCGGCGGCCACGGCTACTTCCGCGCGTTCCCGAAGCACGTGAACCTGCGGCTGCTGGAGGCCGTCCCGGCGCCCGGCGTGACCCACCTGCACTACGAGGTGATCCGATGATCCTCGTCACCGGCGGGCTGGGCATGATCGGCGCCCACACCGCACGCGCGCTCGCCGACCTCGGGCACGACGTCGTCGTCACCTCGCACCGGCGGAGCGAGGTCCCGTCCTTCCTCGCCGGACGGGTCACGGTGGAACGCCTCGACGTCACCGACCGGGACGCCTTCCTCTCCCTCGGCGACCGCCACGACATCGGCGACATCGTCCACCTCGCCGGCAGCGTCCCCGGCGAGGACCCGGTCGGCTACTTCCGCACGGACATGTCCGGCCTGCTCAACGCGCTGGACGCCGCCCGCTCCTGGGGCGTCCGCAGGTTCGCCGTCGCGAGCAGCCTCGGCGCGTACATCGGCCGCCCGGAGATCCCCTGGCGGGAGGAGCTCGCGCTCCCCACGGCGGACCTGCCGCACCTGATCATCGCCTTCAAGAAGGCCGTGGAGCCGCTGACCACGCACGCCCTCCAGGGCAGCGGCGTGCAGCCGGTCGTCCTCCGGATCGGGACGGTCTGGGGACCGCTCGTCGACCCGGAGTCCCCGTTCTTCCACGTCCCGCCGTACGTCAGCGCGGTGCTCCGCGGTGAGCGGCCGCCGCCGCTGCACGCCGAGGACGGCGGCGACTGCTGCTACGCACCGGACGCGGGGCGGGCGATCGCCCTCCTGATGACCGCGAGGACGCTGGGGCACGACACCTACAACGTCTCCAGCGGGCGGCCGTTCACCAACCGCGAGGTCGCCGACGCCCTGGAGGCGATCACGCCCGGCCTGCGGCTCGACCTGCTGCCCGGCAGGCGGAACGGCCCCGGCGAGGACCCCTACCTCGACATCGGCCGGCTCACCGGCGACACGGGGTTCACGCCGGAGTTCGACGTCGCCAAGGCGGTCGCCGACTACGTCGCCTGGCGCGCCGGCAACCCCCGCTGACCGGGACCTCCCGCCCCTCCCGGCCCGCCCCCGCTCGCGTGGGGCGGGCCGGTCAGGCGTCTCGGGCGAGGGCGTCGACGGCGGCGACGTCCTCGTCCGTGAGAGCGAAGCCTTCGAGGTCGAAGTTGGCGGCGATGTGCTCCCGGCGCGACGACCTCGGAAGGATCACGATGTCGTGCTCCAGATGCCAGCGGAGGACGACCTGGGCGGGCGTGACTCCGTGCCGCCGGGCGATCCCGGTGAGGACGGGGTCGCGCAGGTCGGTGTTCTTCAGACCGCTGTAGCCCTCGACCACGATCCCCCGGCGCCGGTGCTCGTCCAGCAGCGCCGGGTCGTGCTGCGCCGGGCTCCACGAGATCTGGTTGACCGCCGGCCGCCGCCCGGTGGCCTCCGTCAGGCCGTCGATCAGCGCCGGGCTGTAGTTGCTCACCCCGGCATGGCGGACCAGTCCCGCGTCCTGGGCGTCCAGCAGCGCCCGCCAGGTCGGGACGAGCTCGTCCCCGCCGGTCGGCCAGTGGATCAGCCAGAGGTCCACGTAGCCGGTGTCGAGCAGGCGGAGGCTCGTCTCCAGGGTGCGGCGGGCGTCCCGCGCGTCCTGCGGGCGCAGCTTGGTGGTGACGAAGACCTCCTCCCGGTCGACGCCGCTGTCCTTCAGGGCCCGGCCGACGTCCGCCTCGTTGCGGTACAGCGTGGCGGTGTCGACGTGCCGGTAGCCGATCTCCAGCGCCTCCCGCACCGATGCGTACGCCGCCTCGGGCCGCAGCTGCCAGGTCCCGAAACCGATCATCGGCAGCGCGCCGCCGCCGGGCAGAGTCACAGTCCGCGTCATGCATCGCATTCTTCCCCGCGATCAGCGTCCCGCAACGATTTCCGTTTCCTGACGCCCGGTGCCCCGGAGGGGCCTTCCGAGCCGCGCGTCCCGTCTGTCAGATCGTGTCTACGTCTGTACGGAATCTCCTGGCGGACAGGCTGACAACAACGATCTTCTTGTGAACACGTGAGCAGCCGGGCGACCGTGGAATCCGCCGCGGGCTCTGCGCCCAGTCCCCTCCCCAGGAGACCCGATGAAGCTGCCTTCGTACGCCGCCGCCCTCGTGACGGCGACCCTGCTCACCTCGTTCACCGGCCCGGCCGAGACGCCGGCGGCCCGGGCGGCCGGCGGCCAGGCGCCCGGCGTCCGGGCCCTGCCGAGCGTGAACATGGAGGCCACCGTCAAGGCCGCCCAGATCGACCCGCGGCGGGCGGACGACACGCTCACCCCGGGCGCCAAGGCCAGCGTGCTCCTGGTCGAGCAGGCACTGCGCGACCGGAACCTGCTCGACGCCGCGTGGGTGGACGGCTACTTCGGCACCACCACGGTCGCCGCCTACGCGAAGTACCAGAAGTCGCTCGGCTACACCGGTCTCGCCGCCAACGGGCTGCCGGGCAAGACGTCGCTCGCCAAGCTCGGAACCGGACGCTTCACCGTCGCCGACGTCATCGAACCGGGTGCGCGCGTGCCCGCCGACGGGGCCGTCGTCAACACCCGGACGCGGAGCATGCTGGCCGAGGCGGAGCGGCTGCTCGGCCGCGACCTCGTGCTGGACCAGGGCTCCTACAACCCCGGCGGCGACCCCACCTCCGCGGGCACCCACGACGGCGGGGGCGTCGTGGACGTCTCGGTGCAGGGGATGGACTCCGCCACCCGCACCGCGGTCGCCCGCACGCTGCGCCGTGTCGGCTTCGCCGCATGGGTGCGCAGCCCCGCGCAGGGCGACTGGCCGTGGCACATCCACGCCGCCGCCATCAGCGACACCGACCTCTCGAGCCAGGCCCAGCACCAGACCGGCGACTACTACCTCGGCCTGGACGGCCTCTCCGGCCGCGGCCCCGACGACGGCCCGAAGGTGACCATCCGCACCTGGGAGGAGTACCAGCGCACCTGACCCGTCCGTACCCCCTGACAAGAGAACCGAAGGAGAGAACGGCATGAACAAGCTCACCAAGGCCCTCACCGCCACGGCGACCGGCGCGGTCACGCTCGGCGGGATCGCGTCCGTCTACGTCCTGCCCGCCTCGGCGGCGGCCCGCGACGGCAAGTGCGACAGCGGCGAGTTCTGCTACTACTACAACAGCGACAACCAGGGCTCGATCTCGGACTTCACCGGATCCATCGCCGACTACGGCACCACACAGCCCTCCTGCTACGACTTCAAAGGCGACGGCAACGGCAAAGGCCTGTGCGTCAAGAACAACGCCGCCTCCGTCTGGAACAACACCGGCAAGACCGTCCGCGTCTACTACAACAGCAACTACGGCGGCAGCTACCAGGACTTCAGCGCCGGCGCCAAGGGCAACCTGAACGCCACCCTCAAGAACCAGAACGCCTCCCACGAGTTCTCGCCGTCGGCGCGCACGAACATGTCGTACGGGCTGTACGCGGCGAGCGGCGGGAGCATCACCTGCGGCTTCGACGGCTACACCACCACGCCCGGACGGCACGAGGGCATCGACATCGCCCGCGGCATCGGCTCCGACGTCCACGCCCTGGTCGCCGGTAAGATCATCTACATCGCGCGCGGGGCCACCGGCAGCTCGGGGCTCTCCACCATCTCCGTCTACAACGCCTCGCTCGACAAGACGGTGATCTACCTGCACTCCGCTCCGCGGTCCTCGCTGAGCGTGGGGCAGTCGATCAGCCGCGGCCAGGTCATCGCCGACGAGTCGTGGCACGGGGTGTCGTCCAGCTCGGGCGCCCACACCCACGTCGAGATGCGTCTCGGGCAGCAGACGCACGCGGCCAAGAGCGTCAACGACCCGACCCTGGACAACCCGAACCCGACCACGTTCTGGAACTCCCAGGGCTACAACGTCCGATAGAGCGCAGCGGCCTCCACCAGAGGGGAAGACGACTGTGTCGAAACGAAGCGTGCGGCTGATCTCGCGGGTCACCGCGACGACCGCCGCGACGGCGCTCGGCGGGATCGCCCTCGTCCCCGCCTCCCCCGCCTCGGCCGCGGCCCGCGACGGCAAGTGCGACAGCGGCGAGTTCTGCTACTACTACAACAGCGACAACCAGGGCTCGATCTCGGACTTCACCGGATCCATCGCCGACTACGGCACCACACAGCCCTCCTGCTACGACTTCAAAGGCGACGGCAACGGCAAAGGCCTCTGCGTCAAGAACAACGCCGCCTCCGTCTGGAACAACACCGGCAAGACCGTCCGCGTCTACTACAACAGCAACTACGGCGGCAGCTACCAGGACTTCAGCGCCGGCGCCAAGGGCAACCTGAACGCCACCCTCAAGAACCAGAACGCCTCCCACCAGTTCCTGGGCTCGACGCCGCCACCGACCGGCTGCAAGACCGACGGCTCCGACAGCAGGCTCCCATCGACGATCCTGGTGTACCGGGTGTCGCTCGGCCGGGTCGACCGGGTGACGTTCAAGAGCTACGTCAAGGACGTCCTGCCCAACGAGTGGGTGCCGAGCTGGCCCGCGGAGTCCCTGAAGGCCGGCGCGATGGCCGTCAAGAGCTACGGCTGGTACTGGGCGCTGCACTCGACCCGCACGACGTCGGGCGGCCAGTGCTTCGACGTCTACGACACCACGTCGAGCCAGGTCTACAAGCCCGGATCCGCGAAGGCGTCGACGAGCGCCGCGGTGGACGCGACGTGGGACACCCGCATGACCCGCGGCGGGAAGATCCTTGAGGCCCACTACTGCTCCACGACGACGGCGTGCGGCGGCTGGGTCACCGGGGACTGGATGTCGCAGTACGGCTCCCGCGACAAGGCCGAGGCCGGCTGGAGCTACTCCAGGATCCTCAACGCCTACTACACCGGGATCACGCTCTCCTGATCCCCCGACCGTTCGACCGGCCCCCGCCGTGCCCCTCGCGGCGGGGGCTACGGTCCTTCGACGATGACCTGGAAGTTGACCGGACGGCTTCCGGGGAACGCGACCTTTCCCTCACCGTCCACCATCTTGAACCGCACGTAGCATAAGCCCGGCTTCCGCGGCGTGGTGATCTCGGCCCGGACGTCGACCGTGCGGCCCGGCTCCGTGTCGGCGATCGGCACGTCGGAGATGGTCTGGCAGTCGCCGGCCTTCTGCGGGAGGTCGAGGCGGCGCAGCGAGTAGCCGTCCCATGGGACCGTTCCGGTGTTCTTGAGCCGCCAGACCTTGGTGATGTTCTGGCCGGCGCCGACGCGCGTGCAGTCGGGCAGGGTGATGTCCGCGACGAAGCTGGCGGCGTCGCCCTTGTGCCTCGGCGAGGCCGGCGCCGGGTTGGTCGGCTGCACCGGGCAGTCGGCAGGAGTGAGCGCGTTCTTCGCCCGGTTCCCGTACTCCTCCATGCCGTCCTTGCCGGAGTCGTGGTCGACCACGATGAGGACCACGGCCCACGTACCGATGACCGCCGCCGCCAGCGCCACCGCGCCCGGGCTGCTCAACCGGTATCTTCCCCGGCGTTTCGGGGCCGGGTAGAGCGCCCGCACGTCCCCCGCGCCATGCCCGGGCACCGGCGCGGCGGACCGGGGAGCCGAGGTCTCGTCATGCTCGGAGGGCCCCGGCGGCTCCAGGGCGATGTGCAGGGCCTGGGCCTCGGCCGTCTTCGGGACGGAGGCTTCGAGCGCGGCGGACGCGGGCCTCTCGGCGTTCGCCGACCTGACCGCCTGGTTCGCCCTCTCCCAGCGTTCCCGGTACGCGGCCGGATCCCCGCCGCACGCCTTGACGAACTCGACGGTGGTCCCCCAGCTCGGGAGGCGGTTGCCCTTCGTGGCCTCGTGCAACGTCGTGTGCGAGATGGCCCCCGACCTTCCGGACATCTCACGGAAAGGCGGGTTGCCGACCGATTCCCGCAGTTCTCGTAGAACCGCCGCGAAGTCCTCGATCGCCTCCGCCTGTGCACGCATGTGGTCCACCGGGTGAAGCTAACAGCGCCCGGTCCTCCCCTCAAGCACATGTTTTTATCGGTTTTCTACCGTTCCGGTCGCTTCGTCGTGACCTGTGCGCGGCCCCACCGCGTCCACGGCCTGGAACCGCACGCGATGATCATCGGGCGCCGCGACCACACCGCAACCGCCCGCCCCGGCGACGCCCCAGAAAAAGTTCGGCCTGGTAAACGAAGGCAAAGGCCGACCTATCTAAATTTGTCCGGAGGCACTCCTCCGGAGCGTTTCACATGCTCGCCGCTGCCCATACCTCAATGGTGTCGCCTTAAGCCAGGAGTTGATGCATGAGTTTTGGGTTGAATACCGGCGATTCAGCATGGGTGCTCGTCAGCTTCGCCATGGTGCTGCTCATGACGCCGGGACTCGCCCTCTTCTACGGCGGCATGGTCCGGGCGAAGAACCTCGTCAGCGTCCTCTACATGAGCTTCGTCTCGATCGCCGTGGTGACCGTCGTCTGGTTCGCCTACGGGTACGGCCTAGCGTTCGGCGACGACGTGGGAGGGGCCGGCCTCATCGGCTGGGGCAGGTGGCAGTTCCTCAAGACCACCCCGTCGGTCCTGAGGGGCGTCATCCCGGAGTACGTGTTCTCGATGTTCCAGCTGGTCTTCGCGATCATCACGCTCGCACTGATCAGCGGCTCGGTCGCCAACCGCGTCCGGCTCGGGCCCTGGATGGTCTTCGGCGTGGTCTGGGTGACCCTCGTGTATCTGCCGGTCGCCCACTGGGTGTTCTCCAAGGGGGGCTGGATCAACCGGTGGGGCGCGCTGGACTTCGCCGGCGGCCTGGTCGTCGAACTCAACTCCGGCATCGCGGGCCTGGCGCTGGCGCTGGTGCTCGGGCCGGGCCTGCGCTTCCGCAGGGAGGGGCCTCCCGAGCCGAAGAACATCCCGCTGGTGATGGCGGGCATGGGGCTGCTGTGGTTCGGCTGGTTCGGGTTCAACGGCGGATCGGCGCTGACGGACGGCGCCCTCGCGGCCAACGCCGTGGTCAACACCATGATGTGCGGGTGCGTCGCGATGCTGGCCTGGATGCTGCTGGAGCGGGCCCGGTTCGGGCGGTTCTCCAGGCTGGGGGGCACGACCGGCGCGCTCGCCGGCCTGGTGGCCATCACCCCCGCCTGCGGATACGTCAACCTGTTCGGCGCGACGGTGCTCGGCATCGTCGTCGCCGTCGTCTGCACGTACGCCGTCGAGGTCAAGACGTCCGTCGGATACGACGACACCCTGGACGTCGTGGGCATCCACGGCGCCGGCGGCATCGTCGGCGTGGTCCTGCTCGGGTTCTTCGCCACCGGCAAGTACGGCAGCCCCACCGCCGGGCTCGTCTACGGCGGCTCGATCTCCCTGCTCGGGAAGCAGATCGTCGCCATTCTCGCCGTCGGCTGCTACAGCTTCGTGCTGACCTACGTCATCGGCAAGGTCGTGGACGTCCTGCTGGCCTTCCGCCCGAGCGCCCGCGAGGAGGCCGAGGGCCTCGACACGGAGCTGCGGATCGGGTGAACGCGCCCGGCCGTCACAGCGGAAGGGTCCTGTGCAGACGGCGGATCTGGACGGCCGCCTCGCCGAGGACGCCCTCGCCGGACGGGCCGGGCAGGCGCGGTGTCCGCGGCGGCCGTCCGTCGCGCACCGCCGCCGCCATCTCCCGGAGATCCGCCGAGATGGCCCGGGCCGCCCGCCGCGGCGGCGGCTCGGCGCCCCCGCGGACCTTGACGGACGCGGCGGTGACGGTGTCCACGAGCGCGTCGAGGGCGCCCAGGACCGGCCACCAGGCGGCGCCCGCGCGGCCGGCCGGCGGGGGTTCGGACTGCACCTCCCGCAGGTCGGCCCGGACGGCGTCGAGGCTGCGGTGCAGGGCCCTCCGGTCCCGGGCCCGGACGTTCCGGGGGCCGGTGAAGGCCTCGTCGAGGTAGTCGGCGAGCGCCCCGAACCCCGCGGTGAACCGCTCGCCGATCCGGACCCGGCGGCTCCACGGCCAGAGGGCGTATCCGAAGACCATGACGATCAGGCAGCCGAGGAGGGTGTCGGACAGGCGGGCCAGCACGAGCTCGTCGGACGGCTGCGGCGAGGTCATGTCGAACAGGAAGAGCATCAGGGGTGTGACCGCGACCGTCCGCATCGCGTAGGACCGTGCCTTCAGCACCGGGATCAGCCCGCCGAACAGCGCCGCGAGCGGGACCGCGGCCCAGCCGCGCGGGACGGCCACCAGCACCAGCAGGGTGGGGACGGCCGCCGCGACCGTGCCGACCGCGCGCAGCAGGGACCGGACGAAGACCGAGCCGAAGTCGGGTTTCAGGACCACGGCGACCGTCAGCGGAAGCCAGAGGGAATGCACCGTGGGGATCCAGAGGTCGTGGAGCACGCCCGGGAACTCGACGAACGCCGAGGCGATCGCCATGCACAGGGCCAGCCGGAGCCCGTACCGCCAGGCCGCAGCGGAGGTGAGGGCCATCCGGGCGGCCCGGTACGCCCGGGCCGGCAGCGGTCTCGGCAGCCCGAGCCAGTCGGGGTCCTCGGGGTGCGCCTCCGACAGCCGCCGGCGGGCGAACTCGACGGGCCGGGCGAACGCCGGGTCCCCCCGGAACGGCGCGGTCCCCGCGTCCCGGTTCCCGCTCCGGACGGCGTCCGCGATCCGCCGCACCGCCTCGGCCAGTCCCGGCGGCGCGGGCCGCGCGGACCGGATGAGCAGGGTGAGCGCCTCCAGGAGGGGCGTGGCCGCGTTGAGCATGGCGACCAGCCACCGCGTCTCCTCGCCCCAGTGCTCCTTGTCGCGGACGCGATGGCACATCAGCGCGTCCTGGGCGGTGTCCACCGCCATGCTGAGCGCCGTCCGGGCGCCGCCCGGATGGGGGGCGGCGTCGACCAGGTCGGCGGCCCTGCCGTAGACGTCGGCGACGGCCCGGTGTTCGGGGCCGGGGCGGCGTCTCCACGGCCGCCAGCTCAGCACCGCCAGGACGATGTAGAAGGCTCCGCCCGCGAGCTGGAAGAGCGGGGGGAGCCACCACTCCCCGGGCCCGGGCAGGCCGGTACCGATCACGTTCATGAACAGCAGCGCCAGCGAGGCCCCCGACGCGATGGTGCCGATCGAGCTGACCAGCCCGGACAGCAGCGCGACCGCCGTGGTCGCCGTGACCGTCCCCCAGCCGTGCCCGTGGGCGAACTGGCCGACGACCAGGCCGGCCGCGCCCGCCAGTTGCGAGGCGGCGAGGCCGAGCGCCCTCGACCGGTAGGGGCCGGTGTCGGGCCGCATCGTCGCCAGCACCATGCCGGCCGCCGCCAGCAGTCCGGCGCGGGGTTCGTCCAGGGCCAGCGCCACCGCGGTCACCGTGCCGAACGCGACCGCCGCGCGGGCGGCGCCGAGCCAGGGCAGGGGCTCCCTGGACGGCGCGAGGGCCCGGCTCAGCCAGTTCCCGGCAGCGGCCCGCGTGGCGCCCATCGGCAGGGACGGCCCGCGTCAGACCGCTTGGAAGGCGGCGTACAGGAGGCTGAACACGCCGATGCCCAGCCCCAGGGAGAGGAGCACGTTCGCCGCGCCCCTGGCGTACTCCCCGTCCTGGAAGAGATGGACGGTGTCCAGCTCGAAGGTGCTGAACGTCGTCAGCGCACCGCAGAAACCGGTGCCGACCAGGCCGTCGGGTCCCGCGCTCGTCGTCACGCCGTGCAGCGCGCCCAGGATTCCCGTGCCGAGGAGGTTGACCGTCAGCGTCCCCCACGGGAACGCCTTCCCGAACCGGTTCTTGACCGTCGTGTCGAGGACGAAGCGCAGCATGGCGCCGCACGCTCCCCCGATGAGCACCAGCAGAGCGATCATGTCGGCGCGCCGCCCTCCGGTCCTGCGGCGCGGTACGGCAGGAGCCTTCCGCCCCAGAGGCCGGCGGTGACCGCGATCCACCCGCCCACCACGCTGACCACCGCGTAGACGGCGCTCTGGTCCCAGGCGCCGGCGCGGCCGAGGGCGTGCACGCCGTCGATGAGGTGGGAGAACGTGGTGAACCCTCCCAGGTACCCGGTCACCAGCAGCGGCCGGGCGACGGGGTGCGGCCTGCCCTTGAGCAGGTACGTCGTCAGGATCCCGATGAACAGGCAACCGAGCATGTTCACGAGGAGGGTCCCCCAGGGGAACCCGTGCCGCGCCCCGGGCATCGCCTTGATGAGCAGGTCACGGGCCAGCGCCCCGACCGCCCCTCCGATCGCGACGTCGAGGAGCGCGCGCGGCCTGATCCCGGGGTGGCGGGGCGGCCCCTTCCTGCGCCGGTCCAGGACGGTGGCCTCGGCCGCCTCGCGGCGGAGCAGCCGCCCGGCCCGCCTTCGCGGATCCCCCATGGCCGGTGTCACCATCTGCGCCGCTCGGGGGCGGGCACGCCGAGCAGCAGCCGGCGGACGGCATCCCAGACGTGCATGAAGGCGGTCTCGACCTCGGGCGACCGCTCCCCCAGGACGCGCGCCCAGGCGCCCCGGTCTCCCGGCAGGACGCTGGCTCCGGCCCGCAGCCCCGTGCGGGCGAGCGCCTCGTGCATCGTGTCCGCCACGGCCTGCGCGGGTCTCCGACCGGTGACGACGTACAGGGACGCCAGGACCCCGAAGTCGTCCATCACCGCCGGGCCCGTCACCGCCCGCTCCCCTGGCACCAGGTGAAGCGGATCCGCGAACAGCAGCCGTCCCGCGGTGTCGTGCACCTCGACGTCGCTGCAGTACGCCGTGTAGGCGTGCCGTTCCCCGCGGGCGAGCCGGCCGGCCAGCAGCGTCTCGCCCATCAGGACAGTGGAGTCGGGAGGGGCAATGACGGCGATGTGCTGGTAGAAGCGGGCGCCCCCGAAGGGGATCGTCGTGTCCGGCATGTACTCCAGGTAGCCGCCGGGGCCCACCGCGAGCCGGACGAGCTGCGTGGCGTAGTCCTGCTCCATCCGGTAGAGCCGGGTGGCGCCCTGGGTGGTCACGTGCACGGACGCCCCCGCACCGCAGGAGACGTCGACGCGGTAGCGGTCCCCTTGGAGGACACCGCCTCCGGACGACATGAGCATGACGTACGGCAGGTCCGGCGCCCCGGGATCGGGGCGGAGCGGGCGGGTGATGTGCAGCGGCGCCTTCTGGTAGTGGCCGGTCAGCTCCGTCCGGTCGCCGACCAGCTCGAACTCCAGGTCGAGGACGCCGACCTTGCCGGGGCTGCCGGCCGGGAGCATGTCCACGGCGCGGGCGTGCCGCCGCACGGGCTCGGGCACCCAGCGGGGCAGGTACCGCTCGGGCGAGAGGCGGTCGGTCCCCCCTGCGCCGCCCGCCGCCCCTACACCGGCGAGGTACACGCCGCCCCCGCCCGCGCCTCGATGAAGTCGACGACCTCCGCGACGCCGGTGCCGGCGAGGCAGTCGGTCAGCGCGACCGGGCCCTCGCCGCGCACCGCCCGCGCGTCCCGTTCCATGACCGCCAGGTCGGTGCGGACGTACGGGGCGATGTCGATCTTGTTGATGACCAGCAGGTCGGAGTCGGTGGTGCCGGGGCCGCGCTTGCGCGGCATCTTCTCGCCCTCGGCGGTGTCCAGGACGAAGATGTACACGTCGGCCAGCGCCGGGCTGAAGGTGAGCGTGAGGTTGTCGCCGCCGCTCTCGAACAGCAGGAGGTCGAGTTCGGGGAAGCGGTCGAGCATCTCGGCCGCCGCCGCCAGGTTCATGGTCGGGTCGTCGCGGACGGCGGTGTGCGGGCACGCGCCCGTCTCGACCCCCACGATCCGCTCGGGGTCGAGCGTCCCGGCCAGGGTGCGGCGGACGTGCTCGGCGTCCTCCTGGGTGTAGATGTCGTTGGTGATGACGCCGATCTCGTGGCCCAGCGTCCGCAGCCTCGGCACCAGCGCCTCGATCAGCGCCGTCTTGCCGCTTCCGACCGGGCCCCCGATGCCCACCTTGAAGACCTTGTCGAGCTCCATCCCGCCTCCTTCGTGTCAACGGATCAGGTGACGAACAGGCGGGCGTCCGCCCGCTCGTGCGCGGCCGAGACGACGTCGGCGACGGGCACCGAGCCGTGCAGCTCCCGCGGGTCGCGGACGGCGAGCGCCGCCCGCGCGACCCGGGCGAGGTCCGGGCGGACCTCGCACAGCAGCCGCTGGGCGCGGCGGAAGTCGGTGCGCCCCAGCCGCACCGCCGCCGCCGTCCAGCTCGCGGCGAAGGCGTACAGGTCGGCGGCGACCGCGTGCGCCGCGGACACGCCGAGCCCCGCGTAGAGCGCGCCGACCACGACCGCGTGGTTGCCCGGCGTGGTCCTGTCCGCCACCAGCTCCGCCAGCCGGGCGGTCTCGGGCGCGGGGAACGCGAAGGCCGCCGTGTCCAGGACCTGCCGTCCGGTCCGGGTCGAGGCGGCCCGCTGCTCGCGGTTCAGCTTGATCGCGTGCAGCCGCCGGTCGACGCGGACCAGCTCGTCCCAGCCGGCCTCGCGGGCCGCGCGGTGCGCCAGGACCAGGGCGGCCGCGTCCGCCGGGCCGACCGCGTTGTCCAGCAGGTCGGTCAGCAGCTCGCGCAGGTTCTCCGGCCCGGTGATCTGGAGCTGGACGTACCCCTCCAGACCGTGCGACAGCGTGTACATCCCGCTCGGGAAGCCGGAGTCGGTGAGCTGGAACTGGGCCAGCAGCGGATCCAGGTCCGCGGTGGCCGGACGTGCGCTCATGCCAGGAAGAAGAGCCGGTTCAGCGGCAGCTTCGTGGCCGGCTCGATGTGCGCGGGCTCCCCGTCCACCGTCACCTTGTAGGTCTCCGGATCGACCTTGATCTCGGCGAGCGTCGAGTTGCGGAGCATGTGGCGCTTGTCGACGGTCCGGCACTGGCGCACCGGCCGGATCAGCCGCTTCAGTTCGAGGCGCTCGGGCACGCCCGCCTCGATCGCGGCGCCGGACATGAAGGTCGCGCAGGTGCTCGACAGCGCCCTCCCGAAGGCCCCGTACGTCGGCCGGTAGTAGACGGGCTGCGGCGTCGGCAGGGACGCGTTCGGGTCGCCCATCTGCGCCCAGCTCACCATGCCGCCCTTGACGACCATGGACGGCTTGGCTCCGAAGGAGTGGACCGGCCACAGCACGATGTCGGCGAGCTTCCCGTCCTCCAGGGAGCCGATCGTGTCCGCGATCCCGGAGGCGCGGGCCGGGTTGATGGTCAGCTTGGCCAGGTAGCGCAGCACCCGGAAGTTGTCGTTGCGGGACGAGTCCTCGGGCAGCGCGCCCCTCTTGTCCTTGTTGTGGTGGGCGACCTGGAAGGCGCGGGTGAACGACTCTCCCACCCGGCCCATCGCCTGGGAGTCCGAGCCGATGATGCTGATGACGCCGAGGTCGTGCAGCACCGTCTCGGCCGAGATCGTCTCGGCGCGGACCCGGCTGTCGGCGAACGCCACGTCCTCGGGCACGTCGTAGCTGAGGTGGTGGCAGACCATCGTCATGTCCAGCAGCTCGTCGACCGAGTTGGCGGTGTAGGGCAGTGTCGGGTTCGTGGAGGCCGGGAGCACGTTCGGCTCGCCGGTCACCCGGAGGATGTCGGGGGCGTGCCCGCCGCCCGCGCCCTCGGAGTGGTAGGTGTGGATCGCGCGGCCGTTGATCGCGTTGATGGTGTCCTCGACGAAGCCGGCCTCGTTCAGGGTGTCGGTGTGGATGTTGATCTGGATGTCCAGCTCGTCGGCGACCGACAGCGCGCAGTCGATGACGGCCGGGGTGGCGCCCCAGTCCTCGTGCACCTTCAGCCCGGCGGCGCCCGCGGCGATCTGCTCCTCCAACGGGCCCGGGAGGCTGCTGTTGCCCTTGCCGTAGACGGCGATGTTGATCGGGATGTCCTCGTAGGCCTGGAGGATGCGGGAGATGTTCCACGGGCCGGGGGTGGTGGTGCAGCCGCGGCTGCCGTCCGCCGGACCGGTGCCGCCGCCGACCAGGGTCGTGATCCCGTTGCTCAGCGCGTGCTGGGCCTGCTGGGGCGTGATGAAGTGGACGTGGGTGTCGATCCCGCCGGGCGTGGCGATGAGGTTCTCACCGGAGATCACCTCGGTCGTCGCGCTGATGATGAGACGCCGGTCGACGCCGTTCTGGGTGTGCGGGTTGCCCGACTTGCCGATTCCGGCGATCTTCCCGTCCTTGATGCCGATGTCGCCCTTGACGACGCCCAGCACCGGGTCGAGGACCACCGCGTTCGTGATCACCAGGTCCAGGGCGACCGACCGCCCCGACGCCGGGTCGGCCGACATGCCGTCGCGGGCGGTCTTGCCGCCGCCGTACTGGGCCTCGTCCCCGTAGTGCCCCTCGGTGTGGTCCTTCTCCACCTCGACGACGAGGTCGGTGTCCCCGAGGCGGAGCCGGTCGCCGACCGTCGGGCCGTACATGGACGCGTACTGCTGACGGCTCATCGTGGTCATGGCGACTCAGCCCTTCTTCCCGGAACGGGAGGATTTCGTCTTCCTGGACGTCTTCTTCGGCGGCTCGACCGGCTCGTCGAGATAGCCGCGCTTGTGCATCCGCCGCAGCGCCGTGCGGTGGGCCTCGCTCGACCGGACGCTGCCGTTGAGCAGGCCCCCGAACCCCACCAGCCGCAACCCCCCGCCGTACTCGACCAGCGTCACTTCCTTGGTGTCTCCGGGCTCGAATCGGACCGCGGTTCCCGACGGGATGTCCAACCGTTTCCCGAACGCCTTGTCGCGTTCGAATCTCAGCGCCCGGTTGGTCTCGAAGAAATGGAAGTGCGAACCGACCTGGACGGCGCGGTCGCCCGTGTTCTGCACCAGGATGGTCTCCCTGGGCTGACCGGCGTTCAGTTCGATATCGCCCTCGCCGTACATGTAGACGTCATCCGACATGGACCTCTCCTTTCATGTCCGCCATCACCCGACGTGGATCTCCCGGAGATGACCGTGATCCTGCTCATGGCCGTGCCCGTGGCCGTGGCCGTGGCCGTGGCCGTGCCCGGGAGCGGCGGGCGCCAGCCCGTCGTCGCCGTCGCCGCTCCACCGGCGTTCCGCTTCGGCCACCCGTGCGCGGACCAGCGCGGCGAGCGAGGCCGGTCCGAGGAGCGGGCCCGCTGTCCGCACGCCGTCCCGCCGGGGCGCCGGCACGAAGGAGGCGGGCACGAGGACGACGTCGTCCGCCCCGAGCCGCCGGCAGCGCTCGACGCCCTCGTCCACGTCCGGCTCACCGCCCGTCAGCGCCACCTCCACCCA
Source organism: Actinomadura verrucosospora (assembly GCF_039540335.1). Lineage (NCBI taxonomy): Bacteria > Bacillati > Actinomycetota > Actinomycetes > Streptosporangiales > Thermomonosporaceae > Actinomadura > Actinomadura verrucosospora. The sequence continues at coordinate 17,495 of NZ_BAABEV010000021.1, forward strand.
CCGGACGGGCGTGTACTGCCACACCAGCCGCGCCACCCTGAACAGCTCGGCGTCGGGCTCGGGCCCGGCGGCGGGCGCCACCAGCAGGACCGCCCGCTCCCCCGGTCCGTCGAGCAGCGTCCGGGTGACCTCGCCCCTGATCCAGCCGACCAGGTGCTCGGCCGTGCCCAGCGGCCGGGCCAGCAGCAGGTCTCCCGGCGCCCGCTCCCGGGCCGCCCACCTCAGGGTCTGCGCGGTGACGACCGGCAGGTCCGGGTCGCGCCCGAGCGTCATCGGCACCGCCACGAGGCGGTCGCCCGGCCGCAGCGCCGAGTGCAGGTCCCGTCCCGCGGCGCGCACGCGCGGGCCCCCGGGACCGGCCAGGTCCGGAAGGCACCGGCCCTGGCGGCTCTCATGCCCGCCGACCAGGACGACCCGGCGGCCGCCGGACACTATCTGCCGCCGACCGGGTCGTGGCAGGAGACCAGCTTGGTGCCGTCGTCGAAGGCGGCCTCGATCTGGATCAGCTTCAGCATCGCGCGCACGCCGGGCAGCACGTCGCCGGGCCCGACCACCCGCTTGCCGAGCTCCATGCACTCGGCGACGGTCCTGCCGTCCCGGGCCGCCTCCACGATCGCGGAGCTGATCAGCGCCACCGTCTCGGCGTAGTTCAGCTTCAGGCCCCTGTCCCGGCGCTGCTGCGCCATCTGAGCGGCGGTGAAGAGGACGAGCTTGTCCATCTCCCGCGGGGTGAGGTTCATCGGTTTCCCTTCCGCGCCCGACCGCCGCCGGCGGTCACCCAGCGCGCTCGATCTTGTTGAACATCGGGACGGCGGCGAGGAACACCCAGGTCACCAGCACGAACGGCCAGGTGAGGGTGTGGCCTCCGACCACCTCGAACAGGGTGCCGACGCCGGCCGTCAGGCCCGCCGCCGCCACCGTGCCGACCACGGCGTAGGCGGCGCTCAGCGAGGTGACGACGACGAAGGTGCCGAACAGCGCGAGCCCGGTCAGCACGGAGTTGTAGCCGTACAGGCCGGCCCCGAGGTCGGCGGCCTGCGCCCCCAGCGCCCAGCCGGTGAGCAGGCCGATCAGGCTGGAGACCAGGGCCACCAGCCCCGTCACCCAGCCGGCGACGACCAGGCCGGCCAGGAAGATCAGGCCGACGTACCACTTGTCCTGGAAGAACACCTGGCCGACGCCGTTGAACGTGCCCTTCCAGAAGTAGGTCCAGGTCATCGCCGTGCCGGGAGCGGACGCGGACGGCGGGGCCGAGCCCGCGTGCTCCGCCCACACCCGGCCGAGGGACGGCCCGCCGATGACCATCACGGACGTGATCACGCAGAAGGGCGCGGTGAACGTGGGCAGGTCGTACGGGGCGAGGACCGCCCGCAGCGCCGAGGTGAGCACGCTGCCGGCGATCGCGCCGCCGATGACCAGCAGGACCGTCATCCACCGGGCGTTCAGGTAGAGCACCAGGCTGACGCCGATCAGCGTGCCGCAGAAGCCCTCCAGGCCCAGCGAGGTCCGGTCCCGCCAGGAGACGCCGAGCAGGTGGGCGGTGAGCGTGGCGACGACCGTCCCCAGAAGCCCGTAGGCGCCGAACTGCCAGCCGCCCGCGAACAGGGCCGCGAGGAAGATCAGACCGGTCCAGTGGTTCGGCTGGAAATCGACCTGCGCGATGCCCCTCGGAATGGTGAGAAGGTAGTCAAGGCCTCGCCGCCGCTCCGGTTCCGCTTCCGGTTCCGACGGATCCGGTGCCGAGGACAAGTGCACTCCCTAATGGCCCGCGCACGATCGCGGAGCGTGGATTCCCGTACGCCTCGCCTGATTCCCGCTGCCTCGATCGACTAGCTCAAGGGAGTGCACGTTTTGGGTCAATCACCGCGCACGCGATCGGGTCGGATCCCGCCGCCGGCGTTTCACGGGGACGGTGACTCCCGGCGATTCCTCGGCGCCTCTGACTCAGGCGTCGCGGCGCAGGACGATGAGGGCGACGTCGTCCTCGCGGTGGCCGAACTCGGTGATGATGCGGTCGCTGTAGGCCTCCAGGTCGTCGTCCACGTCGGTGGCGAGGACCCGGAGGCGTTCGAGGTTGGCGGCCAGGGAGACCGTGCGGTCCTCGACCAGCCCGTCGGTGATGAGCACGACGGTGCCGCCCGGCGGGACGGTCGTCTCCTCGAGGCCGAGACGCTCGGCGGGGAAGCCGAGCAGGAGGCCGCCCCGGCCGCCGTACTCGGCCAGCCCCCCGGCGATGTGGAGGGGCGGCAGGTGGCCCGCGTTGGCGACCTGGAGCCGTCCCGTGCGCGGGTCCAGCGACATCAGGCACATCGTGGCGGTCTGGTCGTCGTGGTAGCGCTGCATCACGGTGTTGAGCAGCCTGAGGATCTCGGTGATGCCATGGCCCTCCGCGGCGAACGCGCGCATCGCGTGCCGGAGCTCCGCCATGACGGTGGCCGCGTGCAGGGAGTGCCCCTGCACGTCGCCGATGGCCACCAGGACGTCCTCGCCGCGGTCGATGACCTCGTAGAAGTCGCCGCCCACCTCGGCCTGGTCGCTGGCCGGCTCGTAGCGGACGCTGAACGCCCAGCCGGGCATGGCGGGGTGGACGGCGGGCAGCAGGCTGCGCTGGAGCGTCAGGGAGATCATGTGCTCCTCGGTGTAGGAGCGCAGCGCCTCCATCGCCAGCGCCACCGCCTGGCCCAGCTGGCGCAGGAGGTGGGTGGCGTCCTCGTCGGAGGCGCCGCCGGCCTCGATCGCCACCCCGATCGCGGGGCGGCCGGGCTTGGCCCGCGAGGTCACCAGCAGGACCTCGCCCTTCGGCTCGCTGTCGGGCAGCAGCTCGCGCCAGCGCGCCACCGGCACGGCCGCGATGCGGGTGCCGGTGTCGTCGCCGAGGCCGGTCGCCGCGGCGAGCCGCGCGGGCACGTCGGGAGGGCAGGGCCGGTTCCACGGCTCGCCGCCCAGATTGGCCGTCCTCCTCACGTGGCCGTCCGGGGGGAGGATGTACACCGCCGCGGGGGACGAGAAGATGTCGAACGCGCCGCGCGCCGCCACCGCCGCGAGCCCGTCGAAGGTCGTGGCGGCGTTGATGGCCAGCGAGGTGCTGGTGAACGCCGCCATCCGCTCGGCGATCCGCTCGGCGCGGCGCCGGGCCTGGTAGTAGCGCAGGACCGCCTCGGCGGTGGCGATGAACTCGCCCGGGTCGATGGGGTCGGTCATGTAGGCGTCGGCGCCGCGCCGCAGCCCGTGGGTGCGGTCGGTGGCCTCGACGGCCGTGGCGGAGATGTGCACGACGGGCAGCGACGCCGTCGCGGGGGCGGCCTTGATCTGCTCGCAGACCTCCATGCCGTTCGCGTCCGGCAACTGGACGTCGAGGACGACCAGGTCGATCTGGTGCTCGGCGAGCCGTTCCCAGCACTGGGCGGCGGTGGCGGCCTCCACGACGATGTGCCCGGCGCGGCGCAGCCAGCTGCCGATGATGTAGCGCTTGGTCTCGTTGTCGTCGACGACCAGGGTGGTCGCGGTGGGGATCACGTCGGTCATGGCGTCCGCGCCGTTCGCCGGGCCCGGGCCCGCGCCACCGCGTCGGCGAGCATGACCGGGGCGAGCTGGGCCTGGTCGAGGACGGCGTCGACGCGCTCGGGCCGCGTCCCGTCCGAGGCGGCCGCGTCCGACGGGGCGATCTGCACGACGGCGGTCCCGGCGGGCGGCCCGCCGGGTCCGCCGACCGCGTCGGCGGCGGAGATGCCGGGACCGAGCAGGATCAGCTCGGGCGGGTCGGAGGAGGCCGCCAGGTCCTGGACGGTCTCCGGGTCGCCAGCCTCGCTGACGCGCTCGGCGGCGTCGCCGATCATGTCCCGCAGCAGCCGGCGCGCGGCGCCGTCCCCGTCGGCGACCAGCACGTGCGCGAGGCGGAGCTCGGCCAGGCCGAGGTACGGAGGAAGGCGCAGCGTCACCGTCGTGCCCGCGCCGACCTCGCTCTCCAGCGTCAGATCGCCGCCGAGGGCGTGGGCGAGACGGCGGGAGTAGGTCAGGCCGAGCCCCGTTCCCCCCGGCTTGCCGCCCGGCACCTGGTAGAACTCCTCGAAGACGCGTTCCTGCTCGCCGGGCGGGATGCCCATCCCGGTGTCGGCGACGACGAACTCCAGGTGGCCGGGTGCGCGCCGGGTCGTCAGGCGCACCTCGCCCTCGTCGGTGAACTTCAGCCCGTTGGCCACCAGGTTGCGCAGGATCCGGGTCAGCATCACCTCGTCGGTGACCAGGGTGAGGGCCCCCGCCTCGGCGGCGTCCACCTGGAGCCGCACTCCCGACTGCTCGGCCATGGGCGTCATCAGGTCCGCCAGCTGCCGCAGCATCAAGGAGACCTCGACGAGGGTGCGGCGCGGCGCGAGCCGCCCCTGTTCGGCCTTGGCCATGTCCAGCAGCTCGTTCACCAGGGAGAGCAGGGTCTCGCTGGCGCCGGCGATCAGCGAGACCTGGTGCCGCTGCTCCTCGGTGAGGGGTTCGGCCGCGGGGTCGAGGAGCAGCCGGGCGAGCCCGATGACGCCGTTGACGGGCGTGCGCAGCTCGTGGCTGATGTTGGCCCAGAAGCGGTTCTTGGCCTCGCCCGCCTCGCGGAGCTGGTCGGACTTCTCCTCCAGCTCGGCGTACAGCGCGACCACTCCCCGGTTGGTCTCCTCCAGCTCGGTGGAGAGTTCGTTGTAGAGGGCCATCACGCCCTGGTTGGTCTCCTCCAGCTCGGTGTTGAGCGCGCGGAGCTCCTCGCTCTGCCGCCGGACGTCCTCCAGCGCCTCGACCAGCTCGGCGTTCTGGGTCCGCAGTTCCTCCAGCGCGGTGGCGGGCTGCAGGCGCGCCAGCCGGGCGCGCAGGTCGGCCAGCGTCGCTCCCGCCACCGCGACGGCGTCGGCGGGCAGGTCCTTGGCGAGGCGGACGGTCCGCTTCGCCTCCAGCCCCGTCTCCTCCACCAGGTCCATGAGGCGCGCGGCGGCGGCGTCGCCCTCCATGGGACGGCGGTCGCCGCGCGCGGGCGCGTACTCCAGGTCGATCAGCAGCCGCGGCACGGGACGCACGTCGAGGCAGAAGACCACCGCGACGCTGCCCGAGTGGGCCACCAGCTCCCGGCCGACCTCGCTGAGCGCGGTGGCGACCCGCACCTGGTCCTGGACGTCCAGCCGGACCGCCGCGGCGACCTGCCGGCCGGCCTGGCGGAGGGCGAAGACCCCCTCGTCGTCGGCCACCCGCAGGCGCAGCAGTTCCTCCGGCATCGGCTCACCTCCGTCCGGCGGTGGTCACGGCCAGCACGCAGCGGTCGTCGTGCCGCACCCCGGCGGAGCGCAGCAGGTCCGCGGCGATGAGCAGCGGCTCGCGGGAGGGCCCGGGACGGCCGGCGGGGCCCCACTTGTCGGTCAGCCCGTCGGAGTGCAGCACCACGGCGGCGCCCTCCGGCAGCTCGTAGGCGTGCTCGCGCAGCGTCCGGGTCTTCGCGCCGGCGATGCCCGGCACCGAGATCATGCCCTGCCGGCGGTCGGGACCGACGATCCATCCGGCGACGTTGCCCAGGCCGGCGAACCGCACCGCGCCCGCCGCCGGGTCCACGGCCGCCACCGCGACCGCGCCGCCCCGGGTCGCCCCGAGGCGCTGGTGCACCTGGCGCAGCAGGTCGAGGGGGCGCGCCGGCAGCACGGCCTCGCGCATCGCCGTGACGGCCTCCCGGCCGGCCCGCGCCGCCATCGGCCCGTGCCCGAGGCCGTCGCAGACCATCGCGTAGACCGTTCCGCCGTCCAGCCGCGCGGCGTAGGCGTCGCCGCACTCCTCTTCCCCGTCGATCGGCCGGGTCAGCCCGGCGAAGGGCGGGCCCGGCGCCGGGCCGGCCTCCCTGCCGGCGGACCGCGTGAACCCGGCGTACAGGACGGTGCCGGCGCCCGGGAGCGAATGCATTCCGGTGCGGTCGGCGAGCCGCTCGATCGACCCGAGCCCCAGGCCGAGCGTGCCGGACGTGGAGTGCCCGTCCAGGCGGGACGCGCGGACATCGGTGATGCCGGGGCCCCGGTCCAGGCACACGAGCTCCAGCGAGGCCTCCTCACCCGTCCGGACGATCCGTACGAGCATCTCGCCCTGCACGGCGTGCTTGGCGAGGTTGGTGGCCGCCTCGGTCACCGCGAGCTGGATCTGCCCGAGGCGCTCCCCCGCGAAGCCGAGCCTCCCGGCCAGGCGGGCGGCGTGGCGCCGGGCGCCGGCCGCCGCGCTGGGCTCCTCGGCCCGCAGCCATACCGCGTCACCGGGCGGCGGGCTGGTCATCCATCCGGTGCCGGTCAGCGGATCCACTTGGTCACCGTCACCGTGGTGCCCCTCCCGACCTCGGTCTCCAGCTCGAACTCGTCCGCGAGGCGCCGCGCGCCCGGCAGGCCCAGGCCGAGGCCGCCCCCGCTCGTCCACCCTTCGGTCAGCGCCTGCGCCACGTCGGGGATCCCGCCGCCCGAGTCGGTGAACACCAGCCGCACCCCGGCGCGTCCCCGCGCGTTGACGACGGACTCCACGCGCGCGGAGCCGCCTCCGCCGTGCACGAAGGTGTTGCGGGCCAGCTCGCTGGCCGCTGTGACGATCTTGGTCTGGTCGACCAGCGACATCCCCGCCGACGCCGCCGCGGCCCGCACGAGCTGCCGCACCCGGACCACGTCGTCGTTGGAGGTGATGGGGACGGAGTCACCCGCCGGAGTCGTCACCGAGCGTCCACGGCGCCGGGGGCGATGGCCGGCAGCGGCGCGCCGAGCAGGCGCATGCCCTTCTCCAGGTCCAGGGCGGTGCGGACGCCGCCCAGCGACAGCCCCAGCTCGACCAGGGTGATCGCCACCGCGGGCCGCATGCCCACCACGACCGTCTCGGCGTCCATCAGCCGCGACATCGAGGCGATGGTGGCGAACATCCTGCCGATGAACGAGTCCACGATGTCCACCGCGGTGATGTCGATGATCACACCGCGTGCGCCCGTCCTGACGATCCGGTCGGCCAGATCCTCCTGGAGCGCCAGCACGGTCTGGTCCTGCAGGTCGATCTGGATCGACACCAGCAGGACCTGGCCGATCTTCAGAATCGGCACGCGCTCCATCAGGCCCCCGCCCCGGCGACGACCCGGGTGCCGTTGCGCTCCAGCGCCCACTCCAGGGCGTCGGCCAGGGAGGCCTTGGTCGGGATGTCGCCGAACTCGATCCCGAGCGCCACGATGGTCTGGGCGATCTGCGGGCGGATGCCGGAGATCACGCAGTCGGTGCCCATCAGCCTGGCCGCCATCACGGTCTTCAGCAGGTGCTGGGCCACCTCGGTGTCCACGGCCGGGACGCCGGTGATGTCGATCACCGCGAACTGGGAGCCCGTCTCGACCAGGCGCTCCAGCAGGGTCTCCATCACCACCTGCGTGCGGGCGGAGTCGAGCGTGCCCACCAGCGGGACCCCGAGGATCCCCTCCCACAGCTTCACCACGGGCGTGGACAGTTCGAGCAGCTGCTCGGTCTGGTCGGCGATGACCTGCTCGCGCGCGGCGGCGTAGGTCTCGAAGGTCAGCAGCCCCAGATCGTCGATCTCGGAGGAGAACGCCGCGAACTCGGCGTACGCCGCCACGTCGCCGAGGGCGCCGACCTGCTCCAGGACCGCCTGCTTGATCGAGAACACGCTCACCGCGGTCTCGCTGGGGCTGAATCCCTGCCGGGCGCGGGTGCGGGAGATCTCGGTCAGCGCGGCCCGGAGTTCCGCGGCCGCCTCCCGCTCTCCGCCGGTCGCCTTCTCGATCAACCCGTACAGCTCGGAGAGCTCGGCCCGGAGCTCACTCTCCGTGATCCGGCCGCGCACCCCCGCGACGACCAGGTTGACCCACCGGTTAAGAATGACATCCCGCCGGGAGCGCAACATCTCGGGGAGATGTGCATCGCCTGTTCCCTTGCTCAACTGCCGTGTCCCTCTCTGCCCGCCGCACCTTCATCACGCATGAACGCTGCGGGAAGAGTACCGCCCATATCAGAGAGAAACGGACCAGGCGCCATGATCATTCAGAGCGGGCGGCGGCGTGGCTCCGGCCCGGGCCGCGTCCGGCGAGCGGGCCGTGGACCATGAGGCGACCGACCGGCGGCCCGCTCCGCCGGTTACCGGCCGTGACCGAGGGTGCATGGCCGCCATCGGCCGCGCCCCGTGCGGGCGCGAAGCGGGCACGCCGGAGGGCGGGCCGGGCACTGGCCCGTCCAGGACGGTCGACCATGGATGAAGGTCCACCCGACCTCTACAAGCCTGGATGAAGCTCTATGGCCAGGGCGGTCCGGCCGGTGGTGTGCTGTCCGGCATGGTGACGATGGGACGGACGATGGTGCCCGCCGGAGAAGGCCGGGCGGTGCGGGTGGGCGCCGGGCGGCGGGTGCGCGTGGTGGACGTGGAGGGCGGCCAGGTCGGCGACCTGTTCGCGTTCGCCGCGGACGACCCGCGCGAGCATCTGAGCGCCGCGCACACCCGCAGCGTGACGAGCCGGCTCTTTCCCCAGGTGGGTGAGTCGTTCGTCACTGATCGGCGCAGGCCGATCCTGACCCTGGCGGACGACACCTCCCCCGGCTCGCACGACATGCTGATCGCCGCGTGCGACCCCGCCCGGTACGAGGGGCTCGGAGCGCCGGGGCACGCCTCGTGCGCGCGGAACCTCGAATCGGCGCTGGCGGGGATGGGGCTGTCGACCGCCACCGTCCCGCAGCCGGTCAACGTGTTCATGCGGATCCCGGTGGAGGCGTCCGGACGGCTGCGGTGGCTGGCCGCCGAGAGCCGGGCCGGGGACGCGATCACCTTCGAGGCGGTCATGGACTGCGTCGTCGTCGTGTCGGCGTGCCCGCAGGACCTGGCCGGGATCAACGCCGACGGCCCGACCCCGATGGCGATCGACGTCCTGTGAGACGGACCGGCCCCGACCCGGTCCACGGAACGAGAAGGAGAGCGAAGATGACCGTGAAGATCGCGCATCCGGCGCTGGAGCCGGGACGAGCCGGCGGGCTGCGCACGTCCAACCGCCTGGTGGTGGCGCCGATGACACGCGTCTCGGCCGCGCCGGACGGCACCCCGACCCCCGAGATGGCCGAGTACTACACGGAGTTCGCGCGCGGCGGCTTCGGCCTGGTCATCACTGAGGGGACCTACACCGACACCGTCTACAGCCAGGGCTACCTCAACCAACCGGGCCTGGTGTCGGAGCGGCACGTGGCCGCTTGGCGAGAGGCCACGGCCGGTGTGCACGAGGCCGGGGGCTCCATCGTGGCCCAGCTGATGCACGCGGGCGCGCTGTCGCAGGGGAACCCCTACCGCGACGACACCGCGGGGCCGTCCGCGGTGGTGCCGCAGGGCGTCAAGATGCCCGAGTACGGCGGGCACGGCCCCTGGACGGCCCCCAAGGAGATGAGCCTGGACGACATCAGGCAGGCCGTGGACGGTTTCGTCGCCTCGGCGGCGAACGCCAAGCGCGCCGGGTTCGACGGGGTGGAGGTCCACGCCGCCAACGGCTACCTGCTGGACCAGTTCCTCACCGACTACACCAACCTGCGCGAGGACTCCTACGGCGGGCCGGTCGCCTCCCGGGTGCGCCTGGCGGCGGAGGTCGTCGCGGCGATCCGCGCGGAGGTGGGGCCGGACTGGAGCGTCGGGGTCCGGGTGTCGCAGACCAAGGTGAACGACTTCCGGTACCGCTGGCCCGGCGGCGCCCACGACGCGGAGGTGATCTTCGCCGCGCTGGCCGAGGCGGGCGCGAGCTACCTGCACGTCGCGAGCGAGGGGCGCAACTGGCTCGAATCCGCGCGGCTGGACCGGGGGCTCACCGTCACCGGCCTGGCCCGCCGGGTGAGCGGCCTGCCGGTGATCGCCAACGGGGGGATGCACGATCCGGACCTGTCGGCGCAGGTCCTGGCGGACGGCCACGCCGACCTGGTCTCGGTGGCCAGGGGCGCGCTGGTGCACCCCGACCTGCCGCGCCGCCTCGCCGAGGGCACGCCGTCCGAGCGGTTCGACCATGCGATGCTGTCGCCGATGGTCACCCTGGACAACGTCCGGCGCTGGCGGCTGGCGGCCGGTGCGGACGCCTGATCCGGCGGCGGAGGGCGAGGAGAGGGGCGGGGACATGGCCGGAAGCTGGCACGGCGGGGCCGCCGCGGTGGTCGCCCTGGGCTTCGACGTGGACGCCGAGACGCCGGTCCTCGCCCAGGGCGGCCGGTACGCCGCGCACGCGAGCACGATGTCCCACCAGGCCTACGGGCCGGACGTGGGGCTCCCCCGGATCCTCGAACTGCTGGACGACCTGGAGGTCCCGGCGACGTTCTTCGTGCCGGGCTGGGTGGCCGAGCGGCGCCCGGGGCTGGCCGCCTCCATCGTCGAGCGCGGGCACGAGGTGGCGCACCACTCCTACTCCCACCGTCCGCCCACGTCGATGTCCCCGGAGGAGGAGCGCGCGGACTTCGAGCGCGCCCTGGAGGTGTTCGCCGGGCAGGGCATCGAGATCACCGGGCACCGGGCGGCGCTGTGGGAGGCGTCCTGGACGACGGCGGAGCTGGTGGCCGAGCACGGACTGCGCTACGACTCGTCCCTGATGGGCGACGACCGGCCCTACCGGGTGCCCACCGCGGCGGGCGAGATCGTCGAGCTGCCGGTGCACTGGTCGCTGGACGACTGGGAGCAGTACGCCTACCTGCCCGAGCCGCACGTCGGGGCGGTCATCGAGTCGCCGGGCAAGGTGCTGGAGCTGTGGCGGGCGGAGCTGGACGGCATGCGGCACTACCGGTGCCTGTTCAACCTGTGCGTGCACCCGTTCCTGTCCGGGCGGCCGGGCCGGGCGCTGGCGCTGCGCCGGTTCATCGAGTACGCGCGGGAGTGCGGTGACGTCGCGTTCGCCCGCTGCCGGGACGTGGCGGAGGCGGCGCTCGCCGATCCGGACGTCCGGCCGCGTCCCCACCGCCCCCCGCGGGTGGACCCGGACGTCCACCCCCACTGACCGCCCGCGCCGGGTCAGGCCATGTCGGCGGCCCGCAGGGCCAGGAACAGGTCGACGCGGTCGGCGGTGCGGGCGGTGTCGCGGCCGGTCAGCTCGGCGATCCTGGCGAGCCGGTTCCGCAGCGTGTTGACGTGCACCCGCAGGGCGGCGGCGGTGGCCTGCCAGTGCCCGTCGTGGTCCAGGAACGCGCGCAGCGTGGCCTCCAGCTCGCCGCCCCGCCGGGCGTCGTGCTCGCGTATCGGCGCGAGCACGCCGTCCGCCAGGGTGCGCAGGGCGGCCGCGTTCTGCGTCCCGAGCAGGAGCCGGTGGGGGCCGAGCTCGGCGAAGGTCCGGACGGCGGGCCCGGCGCCGCCCCGCCGCAGGGTGCGGCAGACCTCGCGCGACCTGATGAGCGGTTCGCGCAGCCCCGCCGGCCCCCGGGCGGTCCCGCCGAGGCCCACGACGGCGCGGTGGCCGGGGAAGCGCTCCCCCACGGCGGCGGCGAGGCGCTCGGCGAGGGGCGCCGCCTCCCGCTCGCCGTGCCGCCACGACAGGACCGCCACCACGTCCTGCGACCCGGCCGCCACGACGACCGGGACGCCGGCGGAGACGAAGAACTCGCCGACCACCTCCGCGAGTCCGGGCAGGGTGGCCTCCGCGCCCGCGAACGCCGTCGTCCACACCGCGAGCGGCCCCTCCGGGTCGACGCCGAACGCGCGCAGCCGGCCGGGGACCTCGGCGTCGCGGCTGCCCCCCGACAGCACCATCTCCAGCAGCTCGCTGGCGAACCGCAGCTCGATCGCCTGCACGGCCTGCTGCTTGGCGACCTCCAGGCTGAGGAAGCGCGCCGCCTGGTCCAGCGCGTCCTGCTCGGCGCGCGTCAGCTCGCTCACCGGGCGCAGGCAGATCAGCGCCGCGTCGACGTCGCCGACCGCGCCGACCAGGTACAGCGCGGCCCGTCCGGCGGCGCCGAGGTCGAGCTCCAGGGGCGGCGGACGGCGGGTCAGCCCCGTGGCGACCGCGTGGAGCTGGGCGGCGTCCAGCTCCGTCCCCGCCGAGGCCAGCAGGCGGCCCATCCGGTCGACGACCGCGAGCGGCAGCTCGTGGTCGCGGCGCAGCACCCGCAGGACGCCGGACGCGCCCGCACCCCGCGAGATCGCCGTGGCCAGCGCGTCCCCCCGGCGCACCATGCCGACCAGCGCGCCCTGCCGCTCCTCGCTGTAGCGGGTGGCGACGGCCTCGGAGATCGCGGTGAACGGCACCGCCGCCGCGATCTCCAGCAGGGGCACGCCCGCGTCGCGGCAGGCGTCGACCAGGTCCTGCGGGGTGGCGGGGCGCTCCGGGCGCAGGCCGAAGACGATGCCGGCCGCGCGGGCCCGCCGGACGTTGGCGACGAACCCGGAGGCCGCGATCCGGTCGTCCCACAGGCCGTTGGTCAGCACCAGCTCGCGCCGCCGCACGTAGCCCGAGGGGTCCGGCAGCTCGGTGTTGTGGACCCAGGCGACCGGCTCCTCCAGGGCCCCTTCAGGGCCCGGAACCAGGACCCTGAGGCCCAGCGACTCGTCTTCCAGCAGGGACGCCAGCGTGAACACCCTGTAAATCTATCCATCCCCTGAGTTCGACGATAGAGGTTTCTCTACTTCTGGACGGGACGGCGCGGTGCTTTGGTGTGCTGTACGTTACGGACGGAGGAACCCATGTCCAGCAACGAATCCGCATACCGAGGCCCGGCAGCCGAACCGGTTCGCTTGGAAGATCAGGTCCGCTTCGACGAACACGGCATCGAGCCCATCCCGGCCTCCGCCCGCGACTCCACGCCGTGGCAGCAGTTCTGGATCTGGTGCGGGGCCAACATCGCGCCGATCAACTGGGTGCTCGGCGCGCTGGGCGTCACGCTCGGCCTGAGCCTGGTGGAGACCCTGGTGGTCGTCACCCTCGGCAACCTGGTGGGCTGCGCGGTCTTCGGGCTGTTCAACGTGATCGGCCACCGCACCGGCGTCAACCAGATGGTCCTCGGGCGCGGGCCGTTCGGCCGGCGCGGCGCCCTCGTCCCCGGCCTGGTGCAGGGGCTGCTGACCATGGGCTGGGTCGGCGTCAACACCTGGGTGGTGCTGGACCTGGTGATCGAGATCCTCGCCCAGGCGGGGGTGCACGGCGGCACAGGGCTGCGCTACCTGGTGGCCGGGCTCATCATGGGCGCCCAGCTCCTCCTGGCCCTCTACGGGTTCTACGCGATCCGCACGTTCGAGAAGTACACCGTCCCGGCCACGGTCCTGGTGATGGTGGTCATGACCGGGCTGGCCCTCGCGCAGGCCGACCTCCACTGGACGGCCTCCACCGCGACCACCGCGGGCGACAAGTTCACCGCCGTGACCCAGCTGCTCACCGCCATCGGCATCGGCTGGGGCATCAGCTGGCTGCCCTACTCCGCCGACTACAGCCGCTTCGTCCGCCCCGCGGCCTCGGACCGGTCGGTGTTCTGGTCCACCGCGCTCGGGATGTACGTCCCCACCGTGTGGCTGGCCGCACTCGGCGCCTGCCTCGCCAGCGCGGGCGACGGGGGCGACCCCTCCAGCCTCGTGACGGGCGCGTTCGGGGTGATGGCCGTGCCCGTCCTGCTGCTGATCATGCACGGGCCCGTGGCGACCAACATCCTGAACCTGTACTCGTGCTCGCTCGCCGCGCTGTCGGTCGGCATCCGGGTCGCCCGGTGGAAGGTGACGCTGGTGGCCGGGACGGTGGCGTCCCTGGTGCTGGTGGTGTTCGTGCACGCCGACAGCTTCGCCCAGGCGTTCGACCACTGGATGGCGTCCATCCTGGTGTGGATCAGCCCGTGGGCGGCGATCGTCCTGGTGGACTTCTTCGTCCTGCGGCGCGGCCGGATCGACGTGTCCGCCCTCTACCGGGACGGCGGCGCGAACGTCCGGGCCCTGGTCAGCCTGGCGCTCGGGCTGCTGGCGGCATGGGCGTGGCAGTTCGGCACGGTGCCCGCCCTGCAGGGCCCGATCGCGCGGACGCTGGGGAACACCGACTTCTCGTGGCTCTCGGGCGCCCTGGTCGCGGGCGGGCTGCACTACGCCCTGGCGCGCCGAGCCCACCGGAAGGCCGCACCGATCGGGACGGCCGCCTGACGGGAGTTCCGCGCCCTCCACGGTGAGCCGCCGACGCCACGGCGCCGGCGGCTCACCGTGCGCGTCCGCCCGGATGCGGACCGCCGAGCTCGACGCATCCTCAACGGGCCAACCATGTCTCCTGCACGACAGGTCGGCGCATGGCGGCCCCCCTCCACTGGGAATGATGCAGGCGCCCTCGCTCGTCGAATTTTCGCTCGCCCGACCCTGAAATCGAACATATGATCGAGTGAGTGAGACGCGCAGGGACCGGCCCGGGGCGCCCGCCGGGCCGGTCGGACCTTCGACGTAAGGCGGACATGCCGATGGCCTTCTCCTCCGAGGTGCTCCCAGCCGCCGTCCAAGCGATCAGCAGCGCCCCCTCCCGCCAGCACCCCGTCGTTATGATCACTTGCGCCCCGGACGGGCGGCCCCGGGTCTGCGTGCCCGACTGGGGAGAGCTCCGCGTCCTCGACGACCGGCGCCTGCGCGTGGCGGTCTGGCCGTCCGACCCCACCGCGGCCGACCTGGACCGCGGCACGCCCGTCCTGTTGATCGTCACCGCCCTGTCCGAGGTCTACCTGGTCCACGCCACGCCCGGCCGCCTGGAGAACGCCGCCATGGTGTGGGCCCACTACGAGCTCACGATCACCTCGGCGCGCCTCGCCGACCGGGGCACCGCGCCGCCCCTCCCCCGGGACGCCGAGGACGCCACGGAGTACCTGACCCAACGCCCCCCGAGGCGGGCCAGAACCCACCACCGCCACCCCGGCCAGCGCTCTCCCTGGGCCCGCCCTACGGAACCCGAGGGAAAGGCAGACCACCGCCACACCGAACGCGCCCACCCCTGACCGGACGAGAGCCGGCGGCCGCGGCACCCGACCGCGGCCGGATCAGGTGAGGTTGGAGGGGCGGGATTCCCAGTAGGGGGCGCGGAGTTGGCGTTTCAGGGTCTTGCCTGAGGGGTTGCGGGGGATCTCCGCGAGCCGGTCGAAGCCTCTGGGGGTCTTGTAGGCGGCCAGGTGCTCCCGGCAGAAGTCGCGGAGCTCGTCGTCCGTGGCGACGGCGTCCGGTGCCGGGACGATGGCGGCGTGGACGGACTCGCCCCATTCGTCGGACGGGACGCCGAACACGGCCGCGTCGGCCACCGCCGGGTGGGCGGTGAGGACGGCCTCGATCTCGGCCGGGTAGATGTTCATCCCGCCCGAGATGATCATGTCGGTGCGGCGGTCGCAGATGTAGTAGAAGCCCTCCTCGTCGCGGTAGGCGATGTCGCCGACGGTCAGCCAGTCGCCGCGGCCGGCGTCCCGGAACTTGCCCTCCGCCTTGTAGTAGGCGTTGAAGGTGCCGGCGCCGCGCACGTAGAGGTCGCCGGGGACGCGCGGCTCCTCGACGGGGCGGCCGTCCTCGCCGAAGAGCGCGATCTCCACGCCGGGCGCGGCGCGGCCGCAGCTTCCGGGCTTGCGCATCTGGTCCTCGGGGCGCAGGACGGTGTCGACGCCGAGCTCGGTGGAGCCGTACACCTCGAACAGGGAGCCGTCGCCGATGCGGTCGACGTACCGGCGCTTGAGCTCGAACGGCCACGGGGCGGCGTTGGCGATGACCCGCCGCAGCGAGGAGAGGTCCCTGCGACGGATCGCCTCCTCCGGCAGGTCCACCACGCGGCGGATCGGGGTCGGCGCGGAGAACGTGGTGGTCACCCGGTGCCGCTCGACGAGGTCCAGCCAGCGTTCGGGGTCGAAGTCGCGCATCACGACCACGGTCCCGCCCATGAGCTGGACGATCAGCATGAAGCTCATCGGGCCCGAGTGGTAGAGCGGGCCGGTGGTGAGGTAGACGTCGCCGGGCTCGAAGCCGATCTCGCCGACCAGCCCGAGGACCAGGGCCGGGTCGGGCTCGCCCCGCACGACGCCCTTCGGCCTGCCGGTCGTCCCGGAGGTGTAGAACATCGAGGTGCCGGCCGCGGGGTCGGCGCCGCGGGCGACGGGCTCGGTTCCCGGGCTCCGGTCGGCCAGGGCGTCGAGCGAGGACGCCCAGTCCGGCGGCGCGGAGCCCCAGGCGAGCCAGGCGCGGACGCCGGCCGCCAGGCCGCGGGCCGCTTCGAGCTGGGGGGCCTGCTCGGCGTCGAACACCACCAGCGCGGCGTCGGCGTTCTCGACGACGTAGGCCGTCTCCTCCGGTGTGAGGCGGTAGTTGAGCGGGACGCCGACGGCGCCGCACTTGCGCAGGGCCGAGATCAGCGCGACGACCTCGGTGCTGTTGCGGCCGCACCACACGACCTTGGTCCCGGCCCGGACGCCGTGCTCGACCAGCAGGTTGGCGTACCGGTTCACGAGGGTGTTGAACTCCGGGTAGGTCAGGCGCCGCTCGCCCTCGACGACCGCGATCTTCGAGGGGGCGGCGGCGGCCGTCGCCGCCAGCGGGTCTTCGGCGGGCATGGTGATCGACCTCCTGCGGGGGGGGTTCACATGGGCCGGTGCGCCAGGGCGCGCTCCAGCCGCTCCTGGGCGCGGGCCGCCTGCCGGGCGCGGTAGGCGATCGGCATGTACCGGACGGCGCGGGCTCGCCGCGGCGCTCCCGCCCGTCCGGCGGGCTCGCGGGCGTCCCCTCGGTCACCGTCATCGGCGCGACCTCCTGACGAAACGACTCCTGTAAGCTAAACCCGAATAAGGAGTCGCTTACAAGTCGCGCCCCCGCCGCTAGGCGCCGACCGCGGCGCGGAACCCCTCCCGCCAGCTCGCGTACCGCGGCTCCCAGCCGAGCTCCTTCTTCGCCTTCTCGTTCGAGACGCCCCGCGCGCTGGTCATCTGGGCCACGACGAACTCTCCGGCGAGCAGCCGCCCGAGCCACGCGGGCACCCGCAGCGGCGGCTTCGCGCCCGCCACCTCGGCGAGGTGGGGCAGCCACTCCGCGACGGGCGCCGGGTCGTCGTCGGCGACGTTGTACGCGCCCGGCTCGCCGCGTTCGATCGCCGCGAGCGTCGCGGACGCGGCGTCGGCGCAGTCGATGAACGACCAGACCCCGGCCCCGCCGCCGACCACCGGCATCTGCCGCTTCCGCACGAGCTCCACCATGGAGTCCGAAGCGCCCGGCCCGTAGAAGGTGCCGTAGCGCAGCACGATCCCCTCCGGCGCCTTGAGCCGCACGGTCTCGTCCACGTACCTGATCGCCGCCACCGTCCGCTCGGCCGACGGGACCGGCCGCGTCTCGACCGGGTCGTCCTCGGTCTTCACCGGGCCGCCGGAATGCCCGTAGAGGAAGTTGTGGCCCTGCGCGACGACCCGGCGGACGCCCGCGGCGTCCGCGGCCTCCAGCAGGTTGTCGGTGCCCCGCGTCCGCAGCTCGTTGGTCGCGGCGAACACCCGGTCGACCCTGCGCAGGCTCCGCATGTCCGCCAGCGCCGTCATCTGGTGGACGATCACGTCCGGCGCCGCGGCCCGCACCGCCGCGACCACGGCGTCGCGGTCCAAGCCGTCCAGGACCACCGGCTCGGCGCCCGTCCCGCGCAGGACCGCCGCCCGGGCGGGCGACCTCGTGGCGGCCGTGACCTGGTGGCCCGCCGCGATCAGCCCGGGGACGAGGTGGCGCCCCAGCGCTCCCGTCGCTCCGGTGACGAAGACTCGCATCCTCTTCTTCCTTCCCTGGAATGCCTCTCCCCTCAAGACGCCCCTCCCTCCGGGTCTGTGACATACCGGCACCGCCTTTCCGCGACGGGCCTGGGAGAACGCCGCGGGCGGCGGTCATGATTGCGATCCTCCCCGCCGGGCAGGGCACGTCCGTGAGCACGAGCGCACTGATCGTCATCGACATGCTGAACCCGTACGAGCACGAGGACGCGGACGCGTTGATCGAGAGCGTGCAGGAGATGGTCGGCCCGCTGCGGCGCCTGCTGGACGACGCCAGGCGGCGCGACGACGTGCGCGTCCTGTACGTCAACGACAACTACGGCGACTTCTCGGCCGACCGGAGGGACCTCGTCGACCGCGCGTTGAAGGGGCGGCGGCCCGACCTGGTCGAGCCCGTCGTCCCGGAGCCCGGCTGCGGGTTCATGTCCAAGGTCAGGCACAGCGCCTTCTACGGGACCGCGCTGGAGTACCTGCTGTCCCGCGAGAAGGTGGAGCAGGTCGTCCTCACCGGCCAGGTCACCGAGCAGTGCGTCCTCTACAGCGCGCTGGACGCCTACGTCCGGCACTTCCAGCTCCGGGTGGTCCGGGACGCGGTGGCGCACATCGACGCCGGGCTCGGCGACGCCGCGCTGCGCATGATGGAGTCGAACATGCGCGCCGAGATCGTCACCGCCGACCGCTGCTTCTGAAAGCGGAGAACGCCCCGCCGGACGGGCGGGGCGTTCTCGTTTTCCGGACCGGTCAGCGCACGTCGACGAAGTCGTCGGCGGACTTCTGGCGGTCGAAGTTGCTCGTGCCGGGGAAGTAGGCGCGCCAGTAGCCGTCCTGCTTGGCCGTGAACGCCTTCTGGAACCGGCCGTCGCGGGCGGTCTTGGCCGATCCCATGTACGTCCAGGACGCGGAGCCCTGGGGACGGAAGTAGACGCGGATCGTCTTGCCCGGGTACACGGTGTATCCGGTGGCGAAGTCGTTGAGTCGCTTCAGGCGGCCGGACACGGCGATCGGGCGGCCCGCGCGCACGGGCTCGGGCGCGGCGTTGTAGCTCTGGATCGCCGTGTCGAACTTCTCGTACCAGTAGTCCTCGCGGCTTCCCAGTGCCTTGCCGCTCGCGTTGTAGGCGACGACCCGGACGCGCCAGCGTCCGAGGTCCTCCACGTGGCCGGGGCAGCCGACGGACCAGCCGACCTGGTCCTTGGCCAGGACCCGCTTGTAGACGCGGCCCGCGGGGATCCGCCCGTCGGGGTCGATCAGATAGGCCCTGGAGTAGGCGACCGAGGGACCCTGGGTGCCCCACACCCACACGTCCATGGCGCAGGACGCGTTGTAGTCGCCCTTGCCGACGGAGAGGCGCTTCGGCACCTCGACGCGGAACTGGAGCGACTCGGCTTCGGCGGCGGTCGCGCCGCCGGCGAGCACACCGGCGGCGACGGCCAGCGCGGCGGCGGCGGAAACGGTTCTGGGGGGCATCGACGCACCGTTCTGTCAGGGTTCGAGATTCGACGATCATGCCAGCGCCCTCCGCCGCCCACCAGCGGATCCGCGGGGGCGCGCGGCCGGACGGACTTTCCGGGGTCCGACCGGCCGGTTCGGTCCGGGAGCAGGGGTGGTCGGACGGGCGTCCGGGCGGGCCGCGATCGGTGTGCGCCAGGGTCTTGCGGGGCGGCGGGCGGGTGGTTACGGTGCATTCGAGTTTTATAGGAAAGTTTCCTATCAGATCGCGCGCGACCGACTCGGGGTTCGGGGGATTCCCGCTCGTCCACGTCTCCTACCCGGGAGTGACATTGCGAAGAAGAAGGCTTCTCCCCGGTTTCCTGCTCACCGCCCTCTGCTCCCTCGTGCTCGCCCTCCTCGTCCCCGTCCAGGCCGGCGCCGCCGCCTCGGTGACGGCGACCTTCGCCAAGGCCTCCGACTGGGGCTCGGGGTACGAGGGCAGGTACACGATCAAGAACGGCACCGCCTCCGCCGTCACCGGCTGGAAGGTGGAGTTCGACCTGCCGTCCGGCTCGTCGGTCGGGACCTACTGGGACGCGCTGCTCACCAAGTCCGGGCAGCACGCCGCGTTCGCCAACCGCGAGTACAACGGGAGCGTCGCCGCCGGCGCCAGCGTCACGTTCGGCTTCATCGTCAACGGGGCCGGGGCGCCGCAGAACTGCACGGTCAACGGCGCCTCCTGCACGGGCGGCGACACGCCTCCGCCCGGCACCCCCTCCGCCCCCGGGACGCCGACCGTGACGGCCAGGACCGACACCTCGCTGACGCTGTCGTGGCAGGCCTCGTCCGGCACGGTCACCGGCTACCGCGTCTACGAGGGCACGGCGGTCAGGGCCACCGCGACCGGGACCGGCGCCACCGTCGGCGGGCTGACCGCCTGCTCGGACCACACCTACACGGTGAAGGCGTACAACACCGCCGGCGAGTCGGCGGCGAGCGGCCCGGTCACGGCCACCACGACCGGCTGCACGGAGCCGCCGCCCGCCAGCCGCCGCGCCGCGCCCTACCTGTACATGGGCTGGGGCGACCCGCCGAGCCCCTCCACCGTCATGAGCGCCACCGGCATCAAGTGGTTCACGATGGCGTTCATCCTGTCCAGCGGCGGCTGCAACCCCGGCTGGGACGGGCAGCGCCCGCTCAAGGGCGGCGTGGACGAGCAGGCGATCTCGCAGATCCGCGCGGCCGGCGGCGACGTGCTGCCCTCCGTCGGCGGCTGGTCGGGCAACAAGCTCGGCCCGAACTGCTCCACGCCCGAGGCGCTGGCCGGCGCGTACCAGAAGGTCATCGACGCCTACGGGCTCAAGGCCATCGACATCGACATCGAGAACAGCGACGAGTTCGAGAACGCCGCCGTGCAGGACCGCGTCCTCGGCGCCCTGAAGATCCTCAAGCAGAACAACCCGGGTCTGCAGACGATCCTGACGTTCGGCACGACCACCACCGGGCCGAACTACTGGGGCAAGCGGCTCATCGACCAGGCCGCGGCGCTGCAGGCGAACGTGGACGTCTTCACGATCATGCCGTTCGACTTCGGCGGCGGCGCGGACATGTACGGCAGCACCGTCAACGCGTCCGAGGGCCTGAAGACGGCGCTGAAGTCGGCGTTCGGGTGGTCGGACGCCACCGCCTACTCGCACATGGGGATCTCCGGCATGAACGGCCTGTCCGACCAGCAGGAGCTCACCTCGACCGCCACCTGGACGAAGATCCGCGACTGGGCGAAGTCCAAGGGCCTGGCCAGGCTGGCGTTCTGGTCGGTCAACCGGGACCGGCCCTGCCCGGGCGGCGGCGTCGCCGAGAACTGCAGCGGCACCGACCAGCAGCCCTGGGAGTTCACCAAGATCACGGCCGGTTTCTGACCGTCCCGCCGGCGGCCCGCGTCCCGGCTCGGGGGACGCGGGCCGCGCCCGCCTCCGGCCCGCCCGGCTAGACTTGCCTCATTTGTTGTCTTAAACGATTCGCGTTTACGAGGAGGGTTCGGCGCCATGACCGCGTCCCAGACCCCGTCCGCCGCCGAGGAGCTGCGCGGCGCCGGACTTCGGGTGACGGCCGCCCGCGTGGCCCTGCTGGACACCGTCCGGGCCGGGGACCACCTCGGCGTCGAGGCGCTCGCCTCGGGCGTGCGCGACCGCGTGGGCCACATCTCCCTGCAGGCGGTGTACGAGGCGCTCCACGCGCTCACCGCGGCCGGGCTGGTCCGCCGCATCGAGCCGGCCGGAAGCCCCGCCCGGTTCGAGGGCCGCGTCGGCGACAACCACCACCACCTGGTGTGCCGGAACTGCGGCGCGATCAAGGACGTCGACTGCGCCGTGGGGCACCCGCCCTGCCTGGACCCGGTGGACGACGCCGGCTACCTCATCGACGAGGCCGACGTCACGTTCTGGGGCCTGTGCCCGGCCTGCCGGACGGACGCCGGCTGACCCGGGCCGCGCCCGGGCCGCGCCCGGCCCGCACAGCCCCGTGACGGCGTCCGGGCCGGCCACCGAAGCGACCGGCCCGGACGTCCCGGACGTTCCCGATCAGGTGAGGTCGTACCGGTCGAGGTTCATCACCTTGTCCCACGCGGCGACGAAGTCGAGGACGAACTTCTCGCCCGCGTCGTCGCTCGCGTAGACCTCCGAGACGGCGCGCAGCTCGGAGTTCGCGCCGAACA
The DNA here is from genome assembly GCF_039540335.1 of Actinomadura verrucosospora. Classification (NCBI taxonomy): domain Bacteria; kingdom Bacillati; phylum Actinomycetota; class Actinomycetes; order Streptosporangiales; family Thermomonosporaceae; genus Actinomadura; species Actinomadura verrucosospora. The sequence goes on from NZ_BAABEV010000021.1 coordinate 39,335, forward strand.
CGAGGTCGGCCCGGCTGCCGGTCCACCTGAGCGCCCCCGAGGCGTCGCGCCCCTCGAAGGTCTCAGAGGTCATCGGGTCCTCGCCCGTGCCCTTCCACACCGTGCCCATGTCGAGCAGGTTCACGAAGAAGTCGTTGGTCAGCGCACCGGGGTTGTCGGTGAGGACGCCGAGCGACGACCCGTCGTAGTTCGCCCCGATGGCGCGCAGGCCGCCGACGAGGACCGTCATCTCCGGCGCGGTCAGCGTGAGCAGGTTCGCCCTGTCGACCAGGAGGAACTCGCCCGGCAGGACGTTGCCCTTCTGGAGGAAGTTGCGGAACCCGTCGTGCGTCGGCTCCATCACCTCGAAGGACTCGACGTCGGTCTCCTCCTGGGAGGCGTCGGTGCGCCCCGGCGTGAAGGGCACCTCGACGTCGTACCCGGCGGCCCTGGCGGCCTCCTCGACCCCGGCGCACCCGCCGAGCACGATCAGGTCCGCGATGGAGATCCGCTTGTTGCCGGTCTGCTCGGCGTTGAACGTCTCCTGGACCTGCTCCAGGGTCCGCAGCACGTTCCGCAGCTCGTCGGGGTTGTTGACCTCCCAGCTGCGCTGCGGCTCCAGCCGGATCCGGGCGCCGTTGGCGCCGCCGCGCTTGTCGGTGCCGCGGAACGACGCGGCCGACGCCCACGCGGTGGTGACGAGCTGGGCGACCGACAGCCCGGAGTCCAGCAGGCGGCGCTTGAGCGCGGCGACGTCCTCGGCGTCGACGAGCTCGTGGTCCACCGCCGGGACCGGGTCCTGCCAGATCAGCGTCTCGGACGGGATCTCGGGGCCGAGGTAGCGGCTGACGGGGCCCATGTCGCGGTGGGTCAGCTTGAACCAGGCGCGGGCGAACGCGTCGGCGAACTCGTCCGGGTTCTCCATGAAGCGCCGCGAGATCGGCTCGTAGATCGGGTCGAAGCGCAGCGACAGGTCGGTCGTCAGCATCATCGGCTGGCGGTTCAGCGTGCCGTCCTCCGGGTCGGGGACGGTGTTGGCCCCCGCGCCGTCCTTCGGCCGCCACTGCTGCGCCCCGGCGGGGCTCTCGGTCAGCTCCCACTCGTACCCGAAGAGGACCTCGAAGAAGGTGTTGTCCCACTTGGTGGGGGTGGGCGTCCAGGTGACCTCGAGGCCGCTGGTGTAGGAGTCGCGGCCCTTGCCGGTGCCGTGCGTGCCCTTCCAGCCGAGGCCCATGTCCTCCAGCGGGGCGGCCTCGGGCTCGGCGCCGATGCTGTCGGCCGGCGCGGCGCCGTGCGTCTTGCCGAAGGTGTGGCCGCCGGCGATCAGCGCGACGGTCTCCTCGTCGTTCATCGCCATGCGGCCGAACGTCTCGCGGATGTCGCGCGCCGCGGCGACCGGGTCCGGGTTGCCGTTCGGGCCCTCCGGGTTGACGTAGATGAGGCCCATCTGGACCGCGGCCAGGGGCTTCTCCAGCTCGCGCTCGCCGCTGTAGCGCTCGTCGTCGAGCCAGGCGGTCTCGGGGCCCCAGAAGACGTCCTCCTCGGCCTCCCAGGCGTCGCGGCGGCCGCCGGCGAAGCCGAAGGTCTTCAGGCCCATCGTCTCCAGGGCGACGTTGCCGGCCAGGATCATCAGGTCGGCCCACGAGATCTTCCGGCCGTACTTCTTCTTGACCGGCCACAGCACGCGGCGGGCCTTGTCGAGGCTCGCGTTGTCCGGCCAGCTGTTGAGGGGCGCGAAGCGCTGCTGGCCCGCGCCGGCGCCGCCGCGGCCGTCGCTGACGCGGTAGGTGCCCGCGCTGTGCCACGCCATGCGGATGATCAGCGGCCCGTAGTTGCCGAAGTCGGCGGGCCACCAGTCCTGGGAGTCCGTGAGGACGTGCGCGATGTCCTGCTTCACGGCGGCGAGGTCGAGGCTCTCGAACGCCTCGGCGTAGTTGAAGTCCTCGCCCAGCGGGTTGGCCATGGGCGGGTTCTTGGCGAGCAGTTTCAGGTTGAGCCGTTCCGGCCACCAGCCGCGGTTGCCGCCCCCCTGGGTCGGGTGGGGAGCGCGCTCGTGCGCGACCGGGCAGCCGCCACCGGCGGCGGCTTCGTTCTTCTCGGACATGTGATTCCTTCCAGGGCGACCGTGGGTGAATCAGGAACTGTGGGCGGTTGAGCAGTCGGGGCAGAGGCCCCAGTAGACGACCTCGGCCTCGTCGATCAGGTAGCCGCGGTCGTCGGAGGCCGTCAGGCAGGGCGCCGCGCCCACGGCGCAGTCGACGTCGGCGATGGCCCCGCACGAACGGCAGACGACGTGGTGGTGGTTGTCCCCGATCCGCGACTCGTAGCGGGCCACGGAACCGGACGGCTGGATGCGCCGCAGCAGGCCCGCCGCCGTCAGCGCGCGCAGCGAGTCGTAGACGGCCTGGTGGGAGACCTTCGGGAGTTCCTCGCGCACGGCGCCGATGACCGACTCGGTGTCGGCGTGCGGGTGCGCGTTGACGGCGCTCAGCACCGCCAGCCGCGGGCGGGTCACGCTCAGGGCGGCCGCACGCAGCATCGCGTGGAAGTCCAAGGAGCTGGCCACGACCCCAGACTGTCCCATTTTCTGGAATCAGTCAAGATATTGAATCAACCATGTTCAGGAAGATCGTTTCTTTACCCGCGACCGGCCGCGCACGGGGTCCTCGCGAGCCTAGATCGGGCGGCCGGGCCGGTCACCTGGCGATGTTCGCCGTCGATCGCCGCGAGTTCCGGCGAGAATTGCCGATTTCCAAGATCGCGGGAGCTGGTTCGGTGCGCGAGCTGGGGTGATCCCGGACGCCGGCACGGGGCCCGCACGGCGCCCGCACCAGGGTCTTGCCGACGCCCCGGCCGCTGGCTACCTTGACCCTAAATAGATAGGAAACCTTCCTGTCTAATACGTGAACGATCTCGGGGTTCGGGGGAATCCGCCAGCCTGCCTGAAGCGATGGAGTGAGCCCTTGCGCCCCCGCTCTGCCCTCGGCGTCCTCGCCGCCCTGCTCCTCGTCCTCGCCCTCGCGCCCGGCGCGCACGCCGCCGGCGCCGCCGCCGCGACCTTCACCAAGCCCTCCGACTGGGGCTCGGGCTGGGAGGGACGCTTCACCCTCACCAACGGCACCGACACCGCGATCAACGGGTGGCGGGTCGAGTTCGACCTGCCGTCCGGGACGTCCGTCGGCTCCTACTGGGACGCGCTGCTGACGAAGAACGGCCAGCGGAACACGTTCCAGAACCGCGAGTACAACGCCGTCCTGCCGCCCGGAGGGTCCGTCACGTTCGGCTTCCTCGGGAACGGTCCCGGGAGCCCGCAGAACTGCACGTTCAACGGGCGGCCCTGCGCGGGCGGGCCGACCGATCCCCCGGGCGGGCTCGGCGCCCCCGGCACGCCCACGGTCACCGGACGGACCGACACCTCGCTGACGCTGGCCTGGCAGCCCGGAAGCGGGACGCCCACCGGGCACCGCGTCTACGAGGGCCCGGACCTGAAGGCGACGGTCACCGGGACCTCCGCCACGGTCGGCGGGCTCGCCAAGTGCTCGACGCACACCTACACGGTCAGGGCCTACGACGACAAGGGCGAGTCGCCGGCCAGCGCGGCCGTCACCGGGACGACCGGCGGGTGCGCGACCGGACCGCTGCCCAAGCACTTCCTGACCGGCTACTGGCACGACTTCGTCAACCCGGCGCAGGAGATCAGGCTCTCGCAGGTCCCGGACCAGTACGACCTGGTCGCCGTGGCCTTCGGCGAGGCGACCGGCCGGTCCGGCGAGGTCTCGTTCCGCCTCGACCCCGAGCTCTCCACGGCCCTCGGCGGCTACACCGACGCGCAGTTCAAGGCCGACATCGCCGGCCTGCACGCCAGGGGCAAGAAGGTCATCCTGTCGGTCGGCGGCGAGAAGGGCGCCATCCGGGTCGCGGACGGCGCGTCCGCGCAGCTCTTCGCCGACTCGGTGTCCGGGCTGATGACGCAGTACGGGTTCGACGGCGTCGACATCGACCTGGAGAACGGCCTCAACCCGACCTTCATGGAGCAGGCGCTGCGGGCGCTGCGCGCCAAGGCCGGCGCCGACCTGATCATCACGATGGCGCCGCAGACGCTCGACATGCAGTCGACCGGCGCGTCGTACTTCCAGCTCGCGCTGAAGATCAAGGACATCCTCACCGTCGTCCACATGCAGTACTACAACTCGGGCGCGATGCTCGGCTGCGACCAGAAGGTGTACGGGCAGGGGACGGTCGACTTCATGACCGCGCTGGCCTGCATCCAGCTGGAGAACGGGCTGCGCCCCGACCAGGTGTCGCTCGGGCTCCCGGCCGGGCCCGGCGCGGCGGGCGGCGGGGTCGTGGCCCCGTCGGCCGTCAACAACGCGCTCGACTGCCTCGCCAAGGGGACCGGCTGCGGCACGTTCAAGCCGTCGCGCACCTACCCCGACATCCGCGGCGCGATGACGTGGTCCGTCAACTGGGACGTCACCAACGGCGGCGGCTTCGCCGGGACCGTCGGCCCGCACCTGGACACCCTGCCGTAGGGAGGCCGCCATGAAGAGGATCTGGGTTGTGGCGGCCATGGTCGCCGGGCTGCTGACCGGGGTCACCGCCCCGGCCCACGCGGACAACATCCTGGCCAACGCCGGGTTCGAGAGCGGTTCGCTCAGCCCCTGGACGTGCGACGGCGGCTCGGTCGTGACGAGCCCTGCGCGGACGGGCGGGCACGCGCTCGCGGGCGGGGTGTCGGCCGGGAGCACCGGCCAGTGCACGCAGACCGTGAGCGTGAAGGCGAACACCGCGTACACGCTGTCGGCCTGGGTGCGCGGCAGCTACGTCTACCTCGGCGTGACGGGCGGGACGTCCGCGTGGACGCCGTCCGCCGCCGACTTCACCAAGCTGTCGCTGACGTTCACGACCGGCGCCGACCAGACGTCCGCGCAGATCTACCTGCACGGCTGGTACGGCAACGGCGCGTACTACGCCGACGACGTCGCCCTCGACGGTCCCGGCGGCGCGCCGCAGCCGGGCGTCCCGGGCGCGCCCGGCGCCCCGAGGACCGGCGCGGTCACCGACGGCTCGATCGCCCTCCAGTGGGGGGCGTCGTCCGGGACGGTCACCGGCTACCGCGTCTACGAGGGCACCGCGGTCAAGGCCACGGTCACCGGGACGGCCGCCACCGTCTCGGGCCTGGCCGCGTGCAGCTCGCACACCTTCACGGTCGCCGCCTACAACGACGTCGGCGAGTCGGTGAGATCAGGGCCCGTCAGCGCGCGGACCAGCGGCTGCACCGACACCGGGCTGCCCAGGCACGCGCTCGTCGGCTACCTGCACGCGAGCTTCGCCAACGGCTCCGGCTACGTGCGGATGGCGGACGTCCCGGACGCGTGGGACATCATCGACCTCGCGTTCGGCGAGCCGACGTCGCCCACCTCCGGCGACATCCGGTTCGCCCGCTGCCCGGCGAGCGAGTGCGCGAACGTGGAGAGCGACGAGGAGTTCGTCGCCGCGATCCGCGCGAAGCAGGCGCAGGGCAAGAAGGTGCTGATCTCGATCGGCGGCCAGAACGGGCAGGTGCAGCTCACGACGGCGGCCGCGCGGGACGCGTTCGTCCGGTCGGTGTCGGCCATCATCGACAGGTACGGGCTGGACGGCCTCGACGTCGACTTCGAGGGCCACTCGCTCTACCTGAACGCGGGCGACACCGACTTCCGCGACCCGACCACCCCGGTCATCGTCAACCTGATCTCGGCGCTGAAGTCGCTGAAGGCGAAGTACGGGGCGAAGTTCGTCCTGACGATGGCGCCCGAGACGTTCTTCGTGCAGGTCGGGCACCAGTTCTACGGCGGCGCGGGCGGCGGCGACAACCGGACGGGCGCGTACCTGCCGGTGATCGACGCGATGCGGGACGACCTGACCGTCCTGCACGTCCAGGACTACAACTCCGGGCCGGTGATGGGCCTGGACGGCCAGTACCACACGATGGGCGGCGCCGACTTCCACATCGCGATGACCGACATGGTGAAGGCCGGGTTCCCGGTCGCGAACACCGGCCGCACGTTCCCCGGGCTGCGCCCCGACCAGATCGCGGTCGGCCTGCCCGCCGCGGTCAGCGCCGGCAACGGGCACACGCCGCCCGCCCAGGTGCAGCAGGCCGTGAACTGCCTGGTCAAGGGGCAGAACTGCGGGTCCTACACGCTCCGCGGCGGGACGTCCCCCGATCTGCGCGGCCTGATGACGTGGTCGATCAACTGGGACCGCTACTACGGCTGGGAGTTCATGAACAGCCACGAGCCCTTCCTGAACGGCCTGCCCTGAGCCGCCCTCCCCGACCGGCCTTCCGGACCGGCCTCCCCCTGACCCGCCCCCCGCCTCCTTCACCGGACCCCACCCCCACCGGAAGGAAACCCATGCGATCGACCCGCAGGAAGGCCGCCGTGGCGGCGGCCGCGGTGCCGGCCGCGTCCGCGCTGGCCGTGCTCGGCACGGCGACGGCCGCGAGCGCGCACGGCACGATGTCCGATCCGCCCAGCCGCGTGTACGTGTGCAACCAGGAGGGCCCCGAGAGCCCCAAGTCGGAGGCGTGCAAGGCGGCCGTCGCGGCCAGCGGCGCGCAGGCCTTCTACGACTGGAACGAGGTGTCGCTGCTGGACGCGGGCGGGCGGCACCGGGAGATCATCCCGGACGGGCAGCTGTGCAGCGCCGGACGGGCCAAGTACCGGGGCCTGGACCTCCGGCGCGCGGACTGGCCCGCCAAGCCGATGAGGGCGGGCCAGCAGACGATCACCTACCGCGCGTCCGCGCCGCACGGGGACAGCAACTTCGAGTTCTACCTCACCCGCGAAGGCTGGGACCCGACACAGCCGCTGCGCTGGGGCGACCTCGTCCCGCTGGCGAGCTTCACGCACCAGAACCCGTCCGAGTACACCAACTGGACGCTGAACATCCCGCCGCGGACGGGCCGCCACATCCTGTACTCGATCTGGCAGCGGGTGCTGGGAAGCCAGGAGGCGTTCTACACCTGCTCCGACGTCGACTTCGGCGGGACGAACAACCCGACCCCGACCCCGACTCCCACTCCGACCCCCACGCCCACCGAGACGCCGACGCCCACGCCGACTCCCACGCCGACCGGGACGCCGGGCGGGACGTGGAAGGCGGGGACGGCCTACGCCGCGGGCGACCGGGTGACCTACGGCGGCGCGACCTACGCGTGCCGCCAGGCGCACACGGCGATCGCCGGCTGGGAGCCCCCGACCACGGCCGCGCTCTGGCAGCCGGTCTGACGAGCCCGCGACGATGAGGCGCGGCCTGACGACGTCCGGCTCGCTGGCGCTTGTCGCCGCGTGCGTCGTCCTGCTCGCGGTCCAGTGCGGGGCCGGCGGCGGTCCGCCGTCGCCGGTCCCCGTGCAGGCGCGCGGCGGGACCGGGTTCAACTCCACCGACGTCATGTTCCTGCAGATGATGGTCCCGCATCAGGGCCAGGTCGTGAAGCTGGCCCGGACGGCCCGCGGGCGTGCCGTCCGCCCCGAGGTCGCGACCCTTGCCGCGGCGATCGAGACGACGCAGCTCGCCGAGATCAGTGACATGGCGGGACGCCTGAGGGCCTGGCACCGGCCGCCGACGGCGGACCCGCACTCCCACGAGCACGACCTGCACGGCGGAATGCCCGAGACCACCGACGCCGAGCTGGAGGCGCTGGCGAGGACGCCGCCGGACCGGTTCGAGCGCGCCTTCCTCGACCTGCTGATCGCCCACCAGGACGACGCCGTCCAGCTGGCGCGGCTGGAGACCGGCAGGGGCGAGGACGCCTGGACGAGGCGGCTCGCGCGGCGCGTCGACAGCTCACGCTCGGCCGAGATCGACCGGATGCTGGCGCTCCTCGGTTCCCCGACCCCGAAGAACCACCCCCAGAAGTAGGTGTTCGCGCATGCGCAGATTAATCGGAATCCTTGTCGCCTTCGTGGTCGTGGCGGCGCTGGCCGCCGCGCCCGCGCAGGCGGCCGACCGGCTGACGGCGACGTTCAGCCTGTCCGGCACGACGGGCAAGTACGTGGTCGGCAACCCCGGGACGGCCGACGTCAGCGGCTGGAAGCTCGTCTTCGAACTGCCCGCCGGGGTGACGGCGAGCAACCCGCAGAACGCCGCGCTGTCGCAGAACGGCACGAAGGTGACGCTGACCCCGGCGTTCTACATCAACACCGTCAAGGCGGGCGGGACCACCGAGCCCTACAGCCCGACGTTCACGCTCAGCTCCGCCGCCCAGCCGACGAGCTGCACGCTGAACGGCGCGAACTGCGACGGGACGGGTGAACCGCCGCCCGCGCCGGCCGGGATCACCGCCGAGTACACGGTCAGCGGGACCCAGGCCAAGTTCGTCGTCGCGAACCACACCAGCGCGTCGATCAGCAACTGGTCGGTCGTGTTCGACCTGCCGGCGGGCGTGACCGCGAGCGGCGCCGACAACGGGACGGTCAGCCAGAGCGGCACCACGGTCACCCTCAGCCCCGTCTACTACAACTCCACGATCGGGGCCGGGCGGACGACCGAGCCCTACAGCCCGACGTTCACCGTCAGCAGGTCCGGCGCCGAGCCGACGAGCTGCCGCGTCAACGACGTCAACTGCGACGGCGCCGCCGACGTGCCGCCGGGCGCGCCCGGCGGCCTGAAGTCCACGGTCAGGACGACCAGGACCGTGTCGCTGGCCTGGGACGCGGCGAAGGCGGGCAGCCTGCCGGTCACCGCGTACGAGGTCTACAACGGGTCGGCTCTCGCGACCACCGTCCCCGAGACGAACGCCACGGTCACCGGCCTCACCCCGAACACCGAGTACACGTTCACGGTGAAGGCCCGCGACCGGAAGGGGAACCTGTCCCCCGCCAGCGCGCCCGTCACCGTCAGGACCAACGACCCGGCCGCGGACACGCAGGCGCCGTCCGTCCCGACCGGGCTGCAGAGCACCGGCAAGGACTCCGCCAGCGTGAAGCTCGCGTGGACGGCCTCGACCGACAACACCGGCGTCGCGAACTACGACGTGCTGGTGGACGGGAAGGTCGCCACGACCGTGGCCGGCACCAGCGCCACGGTCGCGGGGCTCTCGCCGTCCACCGAGTACGCGTTCGCCGTCCGGGCGCGCGACCTGTACGACAACGTGTCGGCGGCGAGCGCGGCGGTGAAGGTGAAGACCGACGACGTGGTCAGCGGCGGCTACGCGCGCGTCGGCTACTTCGTCCAGTGGGGCATCTACGGCCGCCAGTACTTCGTGAAGAACCTGGACACCACCGGCAACGCGGCCCGCCTCACCCACATCAACTACGCGTTCGCGAACGTCGACCCGGTCAACCTGACGTGCCTCCAGGGCGTCACGAAGGGCACCACGGCCGACCCGCAGGACCCGAGCCAGGGCGACGGAGCGGGCGACGCCGAGGCCGACTACGGGCGCCCGTTCAGCGCCGCCCAGTCGGTGGACGGCGTCGCCGACACGGGCTGGGAGAAGCTGCGCGGCAACTACAACCAGCTGAAGAAGCTCAAGGCCAAGTACCCGAAGCTGAAGGTGCTGATCTCGATCGGCGGCTGGACGTACTCCAAGTACTTCTCCGACGTCGCCAGGACCGACGCGTCCCGCAGGAAGTTCGCCGCGTCCTGCATCGACACCTACATCAAGGGCAACCTGCCCGACTACAACGGCGCGGGCGGTCCGGGCACGGCCGCCGGGATCTTCGACGGCATCGACCTCGACTGGGAGTGGCCGGGCGCCGAGGGCCACGCGGGCAACCACGTCAGCCCGGACGACAAGCACAACAACACGCTGCTCATCGCCGAGTTCCGCCGCCAGCTCGACGAGCTGACGAAGTCGACCGGCAAGCGCTACCTGCTGTCGGCGTTCACCCCCGCCGACCCCGCGAAGATCGACGCGGGCTGGGAGCTGGCGGAGGTCGCCAAGTCCATGGACATCTTCAACGTCCAGGGCTACGACTTCCACGGCGCGGGCAGCGACAACTCCTGGGAGCCCAACCGGACGGGCCACCAGGGCAACCTCTACGCCGACACCGACGACCCGTACCCGTTCCACTTCAGCGTCGAGAACGCGGTCAAGCCGTACCTGGACGCCGGGGTGAACCCGCGCAAGCTCACGCTCGGCCTCGCCTACTACGGCCGCGGCTGGCAGAACGTGACCGACGGCGGCAAGAGCGGCGAATGGCAGGCCGCCAAGGGCGCGGCGCCCGGGCAGTTCCAGGAGGAGGCCGGGACGCGCGGCTACAGCAACCTGATCGCCAGCGTGCCCAACTGCCGGGTCGTCCACGACGAGCAGGCGGTGGCGACGTCCTGCTACACCGGCGACAACGGCCAGTGGTGGACGTTCGACGACGCCTGGTCGATCCAGAAGAAGACCGCCTGGCTGCGGAGCAAGAACCTGCTCGGCGCCATGATCTGGGAGATGTCCGGCGACCCGGGCGTCCTGACCAAGGCCCTCGACGACGGCCTGAAATGAGCGGGCCCGAGATGACGGCCTGAGATGACGGCCTGAGCCCGTCCCGTCCCCGATCCCAGGGCCGGCGTCGCTGCCCGCTCGCGGCGCCGGCCCTGTTCCATGCCCGGACGCCGTCCCCGGGGCCTCCCTCTCCGGTCCGGAAGCCGGCGGTCCCGCGTGCGTCTGGCGCGTAGACGGGGATCACGCGGGGCCGCCGGTGTCTCCGGGGCGCACTCCGGATCCTAGACGCTTATTGGCGCTGCGACAATAAGCTCTCACCAGCGGTCGAGGTGGAGGATCTCCTCCAGCGGGACCCGCGGGGCCGGGCGGAAGGTGTCGCCGGTGTAGTAGGCGGTCGGGATGAGCGCGCCCTGGCGGACGTCCTCGGGAAGGCCGAGCAGTTCGGCGACCTCCCGCTCGTAGACCAGGTGCAGGGACGTCCAGGCGGTGCCGAGTCCGCGGGCGCGCGCCGCGAGGGCGTAGTTCCAGACGGCGGGCAGCAGCGAGCCCCACAGGCCCGCCTGGTTGCCCTCCGGCAGCCGTCCGCCGGGCACGCGCAGGCACGGGATCAGCAGGACCGGCACGTCGCCCATGCGGTCGGCCAGGTGGGCGGCGCTCTCCCCGACGCGGCGCTGCACCTCGGCCCGCTCCGGGTCCCCCTCGTACTGCGCGCCGCCGGCGCCGCCCGCCTGCGCGTAGGCGGCGAACGCCCGCCGGTAGTGCTCGCCGATCGCCGCGCGGGTCCCGGGGTCGGTGACGACGATCCACTGCCAGCCCTGCCGGTTGCTGCCGCTCGGCGCCTGCACGGCGATCTCCAGGCACTCGCGGACCAGCTCCATGGGGACGGGGCGGTCGAGGTCGAGGCGCTTGCGCACGGTGCGCGTCGTGGTGAGCAGCTCGTCCGGGCTCAGCGGCAGCGTGGTCTTACCCTGGTCGGTCGTCATGCCACCATCGTCCCCCGGCGGCCCCGGGTTACCCGGGAGGGCCGCCGTCAGCCGGTGTCGACGACCGGGTTGAGGAAGACGTCCTTCGCCTCCCGCGGGGTGAGGTCCGTGCGGCCGGTGAGGTCGTTGCGCGCGTCGGTGAACCGGAACCGGTAGCCGCCGGGCGGCAGGTGCCCGATCTCCCACCAGTTGCCGTCGAGGTCCTTGAGATAGAAGGAGTAGACGCCGTGCTGGCGGACGGGCTTGTTGAGCTCCCTGACCCCGTACTCCTCGCCGGCCTCCGCTATCGCGCGGTAGGCCTCGTCCACCTCCTCGTCGCTGCCCACGTCGATCCCGTTGTGGTAGAGCAGCGGCATGTCGGGGCGGTCCGGCCTGGACTCCACGCACACGTAGGTGTGGTCGCCGCCGAGCCGGACGTAGAGGACCGCCGTCATCGGCTGGACGACCTCCAGGCCGAGCACCTCCTCGTAGAAGCGCCGCGTCGCCGCCACATCAGTGATCTTCAGCGTGCCGTGCGAAAGGAAACGCGGCTTGATCGCGGGTTCCCTGGTCGAGCGATGCGTGATTCCCGGCACTTCTCCTCCGATCCGCCGCATTCGGCGCGGCGAGCGAGAAACCTTTCTCGTCCATTTCACGGCAGATATTCGATTAAGGGAAGGCCTGAGCTGGATGGTGGAGATGAGACGAGAGCTACTAGTCTGTCGGAATGCTTCCCGCTTTGGGTGTTTCCCCCGTATCGTCCAGGCTTGGGTGGCTCGATGCGCTGCGGGGGGCCGCGGCCCTGGCGGTGGCGCTGCACCACGCGAGCTACGTGTACCTGCCCGACCTGCGGGTGCGCCTCGCCGACTGGTTCGACCCCGGCCTGTTCGGCGTCCTGGTGTTCTTCCTGGTCAGCGGGTACATCGTGCCCGCCTCGCTGGAGCGGCGCGGCAGCGTGCGCGGGTTCTGGGTCGGCCGGTTCTTCCGCATCTACCCGCTGCTGGCGGTGACGTGCCTCCTCGCCGTCCTGCCTTTCCTGCTGGGCGTGCTCGGGCTCCGGGCGGGGCTTGAGCAGTACTCCCCCGCGACCGCCGTCCTCGCGCACATGACGATGCTGCAGGACGTCCTCAACGTCCCGAACGCGATGAACGTGCTGTGGACGCTCTCCTACGAGATGGCCTTCTACCTGCTGGTCGTCGCCCTGTTCGTCGTCGGCGGGCACCGCCGCTCGGCGCCGGCCGCCGTGGTCCTCACCGTCGTCGCGCTTGCGGCGGTCGCGCTGACCGCCTGCGGCCTGCTGACCGGCGCGTACGCCCCCGCCGCCCTGCTGTCGCGCACCGCGGGGACGGGCCCGGTGGTCGCGGTGACGGTGGCCGCCCTGGCGGTGGCGATCCCGGCGGCGTCGTCCCGGCGTCCCGCGCCGCGCGTCGCGGGCGGGCTGCTCGGCGGGCTGCTCGCCCTCGCGCTGGTCGCGGTCAACGGTCGCCTCGGCGCGTGGGAGGGCCTGCTCATGCTGGCGGCCATGTTCACGGGCACCGCCGTGCACCGCGCCGAGCACGGCCAGATCTCCCGGCGCGCGGCCGGAGCGACGGGCGCGGCGGTCCTGACGGGCGCGCTCGCCGCCGGGACGTGGAACGCCGCCCCCTACGGCCGCAACGCCCAGCTCGTGTGGTGCGGCGCTGTCCTGGCGGCGTCCGCGACGTTCGCGGCGGGCTGGCGGCTGCGGAACCGGAGCTTCCCCGCCTGGGCGACCGGTCTCGGCACCATCAGCTTCTCGGTGTACCTGCTGCATCCGCTGCTGCTCATGGTGGCCGCGCAATTCCTCGGCGCTTCCGGACGCGAGGACGCCGTCGGCCTCGCGCTGTTCCTTCTCGTCCTGGTGGCGGCGAGCTGGGCCTCGCAGCGCTGGATCGAGGCGCCCGCGCAAAGGCTGGGACGGCGCCTGGCCCGCTCGCGCACTCCGGACGCGCGGCGGGAACAGCACGTCCTCGCCTCCTGATCGGCTCACTTAATAGCGTGCAGTGATTTATGGCGCTCTGTCACCATGGCGCGGTGAACATCTGGCTTGAGGCATTGGTCGTCCGGAACACGCATCGCATTCCCGCGCCGTCCGGTCCGTCCGGAGAAGGGGCGACGGTGGCGCGGCAGTTCGACGCCGCCCTGATGTCGGTCGGCTTCAAGCTCTCCGCGGACGTCCTGCGCGCGCTGTCGGGGCTGTCGGAGCAGACCGTCCGGAGCGTCGCGGTGCGCACGCTCGCCACCGTCCGCGAGATGGCGGGCGACCACGTCCGGCACAACTCCTACTTCCGCGACTTCCCCCGCAACGTGCCCGACACCCTGGACTTCTGGCTCGGGCTCCTCCACGAGACGCTTCAGGACGCCGCGCTCGCCCCGGCGGCGCGCGGCGCCCTGCGAGACGGCGTTCTCGACCTGCTCACCCTCAAGGGCTACGGCCGCTACCAGCACACCTACGAGGAGATGCTGGCGGCGCAGGACGAGCTGGTCACCGCCGCGGGCGACCGGGTGACCGTCCTGCACCTCGGGCGGGCCCTCGCCGAGGAGGCCGCGGAGCTGTACCTGCGGCTCGCCGAGAGCACCACGCCGCTGGGCGAGGAGGATCTGGAGACCCTGGAGAAGCTGGCCGCGCACCACGCCTCCGGCCCCCATCCCGAGCGGATCCCCGTCCGGGAGAACCGCGCCGTGATCAACCGGGTCCGCCTGGCGCTGGGCGCCGGCCTGCTCGTCGACACGGTCACCGACGTGCTGCGCCTGGCGTGCGCGCTGTCGGACGGCGACGTGACCCTCCAGGAGCCCACGCGGTTCGTCTCGATGCCGCGCCCCACGCGCCGGGCGCTGCTCGCCGCGCTCGACGGCGTCGTCCGCGACGACCCCGGCAAGCTCGGCGACGTCGCCGCCCGGCGCGAGCCGTGGAAGCGGCTCGGCGAGCGGCTCCACCCGCACGAGCACCCGAGGTGGGCGGGGGCGGCGGACGTGTTCGCGGTCGCGCGCGGCGAGAAGAAGGCGCCGTCGTTCGCGGCGCGCTTCGAGGCGCGGCTGGCGGACGGCGACGTCACGGGCGCGGCGCGCGTGGCGGCGGGCGCGCCAGGAACGCTGTTCCGGTCCCTGGACCGGCTGCTGCGCCTCGCGCCGGATTCCCGGGACGCGGTGCTCGACACGGCCGAGTCGGTGATCGACCGGGTGTCGGGACGGGTGCTGCTGTCGGTGCGGGAGCACCTGCTCAACCGCGCCGGCGAGCCCGGGCGGACGCGGCTGTTCGCCAACCGGCTCGGCCGCGGCGCCGCCGTGCCCGACACCCGCCCGCCCCTGGAGCCGGACGCGGCGGAGCGGCTCGCGGCGATGCTGGAGGACGAGATCCGGGGCCGCCTCCCGGCCGTCGGCCGCCTGGTCGTCGACCCCGACGTGCTCGACGTCGCGCTGCCGCTCAGCGGGAAGGCCGCCGGGAAGGGGCTCGGCGTCCTGCCGCGCGGGTCGGTGACCCCGGTCGACGGCGAGCTGCTGCGGTTCTTCGTCTACTGGCGGCAGCACGAGCACAGGACGGACTTCGACCTTTCCGCGCTCATGCTCGACCAGGACTACGGCAGCCCCGAATGGCTGTCCTACACCAATCTCAGCACCGTGGCGGGAGAGCATTCCGGCGATATCACCGACGCGCCCGAAGGGGCCTCGGAGTTCATCAACCTGACCCTGGCGAAAGTCAGGGCCCGGTTCGTCGTCCCGCAGGTGAACGTCTTCTCCGGGGAGGGATTCGAGGAGGTCGAGGAGTCGTTCTTCGGATTCATGCTGCGCGACGCGGAGCAGCGGGGGCGTCCGTTCGAGGCGCGGACCGTCCGGATGAAGTCGGACCTGCGCGGGCCGGGCAGGATCGCGCTGCCGCTGGTGTTCCTGCGCGGCGACGACGGCCGGTGGCGCGCCAAGTGGCTGCACCTGCACCTGGGAGGCGCGACGAACTTCAACCGGGTGGAGGACAACCGCGTGACGACGTCGACGCTGCTGCGCGGCATCGTGGAACGCCGCCACCTGACCGTCCGCCACCTGGTGGACCTGCTCGACGCCGGGAAGACGACCGTCTGGGACGGCACGGCGCCCGGCGAGCCGGTCACGTTCATCGGCCTGGAACGCCCGGACGGCCTGCACGCGGATTCCACGGTCTACACGCCGGAAAACCTGAGTGACCTGATCCCGGCCTGACTGCTAAAGTCGCCGTGCGAGGCCATGAAAGGGCTTCCTTCTCATACCTACAGATGAAACCAGCCCTTTCGCTTTCCTCGCTTCTGACAGAAACGGGCGCGCCTTCCGGCGCGCCCGTTCTGTTTCGGTCACTGGCCCGAGCCCCGCGACGCGGCCATAGCGGATCCGTGAACGAGCACCGGGCGGGAACGCGACCGGGGCGGGCGACCAGTGAGTGGCGGCGGAAGCCCCGGCATGACCGCCGTCGTCGCGGCCGGGGCCGTGCGTCACGCGATCACGGGCTCCTCGGACCGGGCCGCTCCCTGAGGCCGCGGCAGGAACGGGACGATGGCCGTCCCGGCGGCGGTGATCGCGGCCGCGACGAGGAAGGCGGCCGCGTAGCCGTCCACCAGGTCCGGCCCGGTGTGCGCGGCGGCGGTGCCGAGGACGGTGAGGCCGATCGCGCCGCCGATCGTGCGGGACGTGTTGACGACGCCCGCGACCGCGCCCGCCTCGGACGAGCTCGCGCCGCTGGTCGACGCCTCCACCAGCGGGGTCATCAGGAGGCCGAAGCCGAGGGCCATCGTCGCGCCCGGACCGAGGATCGCGGTCAGGAACGTTCCATCGGAGTCCAGCACGAGGCTCTGCCAGGCGAAGCCCGCCGCGGCCATGACCCCGCCGATGCCGGCGAGGCGCCGGGTGCCCATCCGGGCCATCAGGGGCGGCGCGAGCCGCGAGCCGATGATGATCCCCGCCGTGTGCGGCAGGAACGACAGGCCCGTCCGGACCGCGCTGTAGTGCAGGACGTTCTGCATGTAGAGCGACAGGAAGTACCACAGCGCGAAGCCCGCCATCGTCCCGACGAGGGTCGCGAGGTTGCCGACCGCGACACTGCGCAGCCGGAACAGCCGCAACTGCACGAGCGGCTCGGGAGTGCGCGCCTCGACGGCGACGAACGCGGCGAGCAGGACGACGCCGACCGCGACCGGCACCACGCCCCTCCAGCCGTGGTCCCCGGTCTCGCCGATGCCGAACGCGAGCAGGCCCACGCCCGCGGTGACGAGGACGGCCCCGGGAAGGTCGAGGCGGCGCCGCCCGGCCGCGTCGCCGTCGCCGCGCAGCCAGCGGGCGGCGACGGCCGCGACCGCCGCGCCGACCGGCACGTTGATCAGCAGCACCCAGCGCCAGCTCAGGTAGTCGGTCAGCAGCCCGCCGACGAGGCCGCCGGTCGCGCCGCCCGCGGTGCCGACGGCCGTCCACATGGCGATCGCCTTCGTCCGGGCCGGGCCCTCGGGGAACGTCCCGGTGATGAGCGACAGCGTGACGGGTGCGAGGATCGCCGCCCCGAGGCCCTGGAACGCTCGCGCGCCGATCAGCATGGCGCCGTCCTGCGCGAACCCGCCGACGAGGCTGGCGGCGGTGAACAGGCCGAGCCCGGTGATGAAGACGCGCTTGCGACCGAACAGGTCGGCGGCGCGCCCGCCGAGGAGGAGGAACCCCGCGAAGGTCAGCGAGTAGGCGTTGACGACCCACTGAAGGCCCGTCGCGCCGAGGCCGAGGCCTTCGCGGATGTGCGGCAGGGCGACGTTGACGACGGAGATGTCGAGGACGACGAGGAACTGGCCGATCGACGCGGCGAGCAGCGCGGCCCAGCCGGGGGTCCTCGCCCCGGCCGGTCGCGCCGCCGCCTCGGCGGTGAGGTCTGCGGTCATGCGTCCATGCTGGTCGCCGGGCCCGGTCGGCCGCGTCGGTCCGCGGTCCCGTCCGGTGAGGTCCGTTCGGCCTAGGACCAGGCGGCGCGCGCTGGCGGCGTCCCGGCGCGGCCCGGCGGACGCGCCGGGCCTGGCGCGGAACACCCCGGGTATGAATGAATCTCCTCGACGCAAGCGGGTACCGGATGCTTGCGCAACGAGTGCGTCACAAGGTGTTAACCCGGATGAGTCGGAAACAAAGGGACGCACGGAGGTGACCATCCGGAGGGTTGATGCGAGAGTCCGCACGCGACGAGGACATGGACAGGCTCACCGGCGACGCCCGGACCGTCCGCCAGGTGTTCGAGGCGATCCCGGCCGCCGTCGCCGGGGTCGAGAGCCCCGGCGAGTACCGCCTGGTCGCGGTCAACGCCGCCTACCGCGCGCTGGTGGAGCGGGACGAGGTGCTCGGCCGCTCCACCTCCGAGCTGTTCCCCGAGCTCGTCGCCCAGCAGCTGTTCGACCTGTTCGACCGTCCGTTCCGCACCGGGGAGACGGTGACGGCGCGCGAGTGGCGGATCCAGCTCCCCCGCGAGACCGGCCCCGACGAGGACGTCTACATCGACTGCACGATCGTCCCGCAGAAGTCCGCGACCGGGGAGGTCGTCCGGCTCGTGGCGTTCGCGCAGGACGTCACCGAGCGGGTGCGGGAGCGGCAGGCGGCGCGCCGGGCCGCCGAGGAGGGCCCGGTCGAGCCCGCCGACGTCGTCGGGGTGCTCCAGCGGCAGCTGCTGCCCGCGGGCCTGCCGATCCTGCCGGGCCTGCAGATCGGCGGCAGCTACCTGCCCGCGGGCGGCGGTTCGGCCGCGGGCGGCGACTGGTTCGACGCCGTCCCCCTGCCGGACGGCCGGACGGCCCTCGTGGTCGGGGACGTGGCCGGGCACGGCGTCGAGGCGTCGGCGGCGATGGGGCGGATCCGCGCCGTCCTCGAAGACCGGCTCGACCTCACCGGCGACATCGCCGAGGCGCTCGCCGCCGTCGACCGGCTGGCCGAACGCCTCCCGGCCGCGCGCGCGGCGACCCTGTGCGTCGCCGCCGTGGACCCGGCGGACGGGCGGCTCACGTACTGCACGGCCGGGCATCCGCCGCCGCTGCTGATCCCGTCCGCGGGCCCCGCCCGCTACCTGCGCTCGTCCGGCGGCGGACCGCTCGGCACCGGGACCGGCTTCCCGCTCGCCGAGGACCGCCTCGCCGTCGGCGACCAGCTCCTGCTCTACAGCGACGGCATCGTGCGGCGGCCGGGCCAGGAGGTCGCGGCGGGGACCGTCGAGCTGGCGGAGGTCGCCGCGGACGTCGCCGCCGGGCGGGCGCTGCGCGAGGACTGGCTCGCCGCCGTCGACCGCCTCACCACGCAGACGCTGGAACTGCTGGTCAGGACGTCCGGGCACGACGACGACATCGCGCTGCTGGCCGCGCAGCGGACCGCGCCGCACGCGCCGCTGCTGCTTGACCTGCCGGCCGAGTCGGAGGCGATCCCCGCCGCCCGCAAGGCCCTGGACGAGTGGCTGTACGACCTCGGGGCCCGCGCCGAGGACGTCATCCTGCTGCGGCACGCGATCGGCGAGCTCGTCACCAACGCGGTCGAGCACGCCTACGACGGCACGCCCGGCGCCGTCCGGATCCGGGCCGAGTGCACCGGGCGCGGCGGCGTCGAGATCGAGGTCGCCGACGACGGCCACTGGCGCGAGCCGTGGCAGCCCACCGAGGACCGCGGACGCGGCCTGGCCATGGCGAGCGACTTCGCCGACGACCTGCACGTCGAGACGGGCCCGCGCGGCACGACGGCGACCGTCCGGCACCGGCTGACCCGTCCCGCGCGGCTGCTCACCCCCGGCGAGGTCACGCCGGCGCCGGACCTGTCGGACCTGCCGAACCTGCTGCTGATCCTGGACCAGCCCTCGGAGGGGAACCCGCGGATCCGCCTGGACGGCCCGGTCGACGCCGCCACCGCCGAGCAGTTGCGCGAGGAGCTGGTCGTGCGCACCCGCGGCGGCACCATGCCCCTCACCGTCGACCTGACCGGCGTCACGCACCTGTCCAGCGCGGGCGTCGCCGTCCTCTACGAGGCCGAGATCCGCACCGACTCCCCGGGCCGCCCGTTCCTCCTGTACGCCCCTCCGGGCAGCCCGGCGCAGCACGTCATGGCGATGGTCGCCCTCCCCCACACCACGGCCGAACCCGGCTAGCGCTCGCTGCCGCACCGGCGCCGGGGGCGACGTTCCCTTCGCCGGTGTCCCGGACCTTGCGGGAGCCGCCCGCCGGCCGTCACAGAACGAATCGTTCCGCACGGAAGCGCAGATCTTCCCGGCCGGCGAGTTCGGCCGGGAAGTCGATGTTCCACCTGTCGGTGTCCCAGACCTGCGCGAGCCGGCCCTCGGACGTCACGGCATAGATCGACTTCTTGTCGCCGGCGGTCTCCCTCACGAAGACGGCGGGGGTCTGCCGGAAACGCACATCCGGCTGGTCCGTGCGCTCCGCGGGGAAGTCGACGTTCCAGCCGTCGGTGTCCCAGATCTGCACGAGACGCTCGTCGAACGTCACCGCATAGATCGACTTCTTGTCGCCGGCGACGTCCCTTCCGAATACAGCGGGATCGCCCCCGAAACGCAGACCCGACTGGCTCGTCTTCTCCACAGGGAAGTCGAGGTTCCATCTGTCGGTGTCCCAGACCTGCGCGAGCCGCCCGTCGGTGGTGATCGCGTACAACGACTTCTTGTTGTGAACGGCGTCCCTTCCGAAAACGGCTGGACTTCCCTGGAATCGGAGGTCCGGGTGGCCGGCGAGTTCGGCCGGGAAGTCGATGTTGCCGCGCGTTATCTGCGCCAGCCGCCCATGGGCCGTGATGGCGTACAACCCCACGAGACCCGCCGCGGGCAGGTCGGCCAGATCGGGGATGTCGAAAAGCGCTCCGAAGAAGGCCGGGTTTCCCGTGTAGCGTTCATTGCCCGCCGGGAACCCGAAGAAGCCGACTCGCCAGGCCGAGGAGTCCGCGACCTGGGCCATCCGGGCGTCGCTTCTCAGCCACACTATCTTCTTGCCGGCCACGGCGTTCCCGGCCAGTGCGGCAGGAGTCCCGTCGTCGAAACGCAAGCCCGGCTCCCCCGCCAGGTCGGCGGGGAAGTCGAGATTCCATCTGTCGGTGTCCCAGATCTGCGCGAGCCGCCCGTCGTCCGTCACGGCGTAGAGCAGCTTCTTGTTGTTCCCGATCTCTCTCGGGATGACCCCTGGCGCGGTTTTGAAGCGCAGGCCCGGCTGGGCCGTGCCGTCGAGCGGGAAGTCGACGTTCCATCTGTCGGTGTCCCAGATCTGTGCGAGACGACCGTCGGCAGTGATCGCGTACAACGATTTCTTGTTGTGAACGAAATCTCTCACGAAAAGCGTTACGGGCGCCATCTCCGCCGCCTCCCATGCCCGCCTCGACCGAGGGTGGGCGCATTGGATCATGTCTCTGGAGTTCAGGGCATGTCCGCAAGCTATCCCGGCTCCGGCGCGGAGGAGAAGACTCTAAAAGCCATTCTTGGGCCGCCATGCGGGGGAAATCTCCCTACCGCGTCCGTCGCCGACCGGTCCGAGGGAGACGCCCTAGTCGACCACGTTCACCGTCAGGGGCCCGACCCGGTACGTCCCGGGCCGCGGCCGGAGGGCCTCGGCGACGGCGCGGGCCACTCCGTCCGGCATCGTGATCTCCAGTGCCTCGCCGGTGCGGGAGTGGCGGAACTCCCGCCCCGGGAGGAACACGACGGGCTCCCCCGGACCGCGCAGGATCAGCGGGTTCCCGTGCGGCAACCGCCCCGGCAGCACCTTGGTGAACTGCGAGACGTGCTGGACGCCGAGCTCCAGCGTGACCCCGTCCGAGGTGTCGGCGGCCAGCCGCTGGAAGAACAGGAACCCCGTCCCGGCGCCCTCCCGCGCCGAACCCTCGCGGACCGCCCGCGCCACGTCGGGCAGGTCCGCCAGCGACATCCGGCCGAGGTCGGTGATCAGCATCGGCAGGTGCGGGGCCATCGCCTCCACGAGCCCGTCCACATGCCACGCCTGCGCCGCGTGCAGCTCGTCGGTGGTGAGGCCGACGAACTGCAGGAAGGTGATCTCCCCCAGCTCCGTCCGCGCCCGCCCGAGCTCCGGGTCCAGCACCAGCCCCCCGGCCCGGACCTCGGAGTCCGGGCGCTCGGGGTCGAGCGGGTCGGGCAACTCGATGTAGTGCCCCACCTGGAAGTCGTTGCCGCTCCTCACCACGTACGACGCCAGGTGCTCCAGCTGCGCCAGCGCCCAGTTCGGCGCCTCCGTCTCCTCCGGCCGCCGCGGCACCCGCAACGTGAACTCGTACCCGCGCTCCTCGTACGGCGCCGTCAGCGCGTACCCGACGAGATGCCAGTGCGGAACGGGCTCGTCCCGCGGATAGATCGCGATCGTGTTGGTGACGAACCGGCCCATCGGCATCGGCCCGGCGGGCCGGTACGGCATGGGAGCGTCCCACTCCAGCCGCGCCGCGTCCCCGTACCGCGCCTTGAGCACGCCGTCGATCGCGTTCCACCCGTCCAGATTGAGCATCCTGTTCCCTTCGTCGATCTACGCCCCCTACCGACGCGCCAACCTCGCCCGGGGTTCAACCGTCCGGCAGAAAACCGCGCACGGCGGCGGCCTTCTGCCGGACGAGGCTCACTTGACCTTGTAACTCCACCTGTTCCCGCCCCGGTAGAACTTCTTGACAGAAGCGCCGGGCCGGACGACCTCATAGAGGTTGCCTCTGCACTTCATATCGATGTACACCCAGAGGCGCTTGCTGGAGCGATTCTTCATCGATCTGAACGGAGTGCCGTGGTAACAGGCCCCGCGCCTGGCCGGGCTGCGGCCGGGGTCTCCCTTTTCTTGGGTCACTTTGCCTTCCGAAGGCTAGAAAAGAGAAGGCGATCCCCTTCAGGGCCCTAGGGCCCTATCAACGGAGCCGGGGGCCCTATCGGCCCCCTCGGCGTTCACCGGGTCGGGGGGCGCAGGCCGTCCAGGATCAGCTGGGCGATGCGAGCTGATCGGTCCGGGTCGGTTTCCGCGCCGGCGTGGCGGATCGCGGCGAAGGCGCCGGCGACCAGGGCCATCACCTCGTCGGCGGTGACGTCGTCGCGCACCGTTCCGGCCGCGTGCGCGCGGCCGAGCAGGTCGGCCACGTGGCGGGTGAGGTCGGCCGCGACGTCCGGGGCGGCGGTGCGCAGGTCGAACTCGGCGGCCGCGAGCGCGCTCTTCACGGCCGCGTTCTCGGCCCCCGCGGCCACCATCCGGGCCAGCAGCGTGAAGACGGCCTCGGGGTCGCCGGCGGCGGCGAGCGCCTCCGCCTCCGCCGTCAGCCCTTCCAGCATGTCGATCGCGACGGCGAGGTACAGCTCCTCCTTGGCCGGGAAGTGCCGGTGGACGGTGCCGGGGCCGACGCCGGCGCGGCGGGCGATCTCGTCGAGCGAGACGCCCAGCCCCTCCGTCGCGAACAGCCGCTGAGCGGTCCGCAGGACCCGCTCGCGGTTGCGGCGCGCATCGGCCCGCAGCCCCCGGTCGCGCCGCGGGACCGCCGAGGGCTCGGAGTCAGGTGGCCGTCTGGACATGTCGCCCCCCAGCCTAACCGGGGCGCCGCACCGGATCCTCCGCGATCCGCCGGACCGCGGCTCAGGGGAGGCGAAAGGACGCACCAGTCGTTTGCCGGGAAGGCCGCGCTCGGCACGGTAAGACCCACGGCCGTGGAGAACCACGAGCCATCGACAAACAACCCCGGTGCACGTGCCAGGCACGCGCACCTCGACCAAAGAGGGAATCCGACATGGACAGGTTCTTACTGATCTCGCGGGACACGTTCCGGCGGATCTCGACGAAAGCGCGTCTGCTGATCTCGCTCGCCCTGGGCGTCGTCACCGGTGCGGTCGTCGGCGGCCTCATCGACGGCCTGGACTACCTCGCCTTCATCGCCGACCTCCACCACCGCCACGAGATCGACGCCTTCGCGTTCCGCTACCTCGACTTCCTTCTCAACCGCGTCATCGAGGGGGCCGGCATCGGCGCCGTCTGCGGCCTCATCGGCACCCTCGGCGTCGTCATCGGCACCCTCGGCGCCTTCACCCGCCCCGGCGTGCGGAAGATCGTCCTCCGCGTCGCCGGTGGTGCCGTGATCGTCGGAGTCGTCGCCTGCATCGGGTTCGTCGCCCTGGCCGCCATCGGCATCGCCGTCCACGGCCCGGTCGGCCCTCAGGGCTTCGTCTCTCCCGGCGACTTCCTCATCAGCCTCTGCAGCTGCGCTGCTGGGCTCGTCGCCGGTGTCGCCCGCACCGACGACTGACTCACCCGCGGACCTGGCACCCACCAGGTCTCGCTCACCGGGGGGCCTGGCCTGCCAGGCCCCCCGTACCGTCTTCTTCCGTCCCGGCCGAACGCTCGGGAGGGCCGCCGGTCAGCGGGCGGGGTCCTGCTTGATCTGGTCGATGAAGTACGGCTTCATGGCGGGATAGTAGGCGTCGAAGTCCGGCTCGGGGGAGCCGTCGCGCGCGGCCACGAGCCTGTCCAGGTAGTACTCCCAGCCCGGACCGTTCTCCCCGATCTGCTCCTCCTTGTCGAGATGCTCCACGAACCGCAGCTGGGTCGAGCCGTCCTCTTCGGACAGCAGCAGCTCGATGCGCCAGGTACCGAACTCGTCCGTCGCCGAGAGGGCCAGGCGCCGCGGAGGCTCGCATGCCTCGATGCGCATGTCGCACCACGGCGCCTGGTCTTCGAACGCCATCTGAACCTGGATCGTCCGGCCCGGCGCGGCGTCGCCCTTCCATGGGCCGAACCAGCGCGCCGTGCGCTCGGGCTCGGTGACGCTGGCCCAGACGTCCTCGACGGATGCCCGGAACGACCGGGTCAGGACGAGATCACTTCCCGTCGCGCCGCGAACCAGCCTGCCGGTGGGTCGGGGATTCATGCGGTGTTCTCCTTCTTCTCGTCGGAGGTGCTGGAGACGCGGCGTTCTCGGCGGGTCCGATGGACCTCGGTCTCCAGCGCGTCGAAGCGGTGCGTCCAGCCGTGGGGTTGGACGAACTGGGCGAGCCACGCGGAGAGCGGGGTCAGCTGCGCAGGATCGATCTCGTAGAGCCGTTCCCTGCCGACGAGTTCGTCCCGTACGAGACCGCTTTCCCGGAGCACGCGCAGGTGACGGCTCACCGCCGGCCTGCTGATCTCGAAGTGTCCGGCGATCTGCCCTGCCGTGAGCCGCTCACCGCGCAGCATGACCAGGATCTCCCGGCGCACCGGGTCCGCGATCGCTCTCACCACGTCGTCCACGGTGAAAGCGTAACCTACAGGTTACGCTTTTGCCACCGGCCCCATCGCGGCGAAGCACAACCGGGGCGCCGCACCGGATATCGTGGGGGCTAACCGGGGCGGCGCACCGTTTAGCTCCGCGCCGCTCGTCACGTACCGGCCACGAGGAGACCGCACCGATGACCATCCGCGAGGACGCCGGCGCCCTGGTGCGACGGATGCAGGAATGCTTCAACAGCCGGCGGTTCGACGAGGCCGCCGCTCTGCACACGCCCGACTTCTTCAGCCACCCCCTCGGCGCCGGGATCGAGGCGGGCACGGCGGCCTGGCGTGTGCTCGCCGCCCGCTTCCCCGGCATCCGGGTCGTCGCCCAGGACATCCTGGTCGACGGCGACAGGGCCGCCGTCCGTTCGGCCGTCGAGGGCCTCGCCCTCCCCGATGGCGCCGCGCGCCCCGAACTGTTCGAGATCTTCCGCTTCGAGAACGGCCGCTTCGCCGAGATGTGGGGCGCCAGCACCGGTTTCCCGACCGCCACCAGCCCCGAGGACCTGCTCACCTGACGCGCCGACGGCGACCGACAGCGGCCGGTTCCGCGACTCGTCCGGCGAATTGCGGTACAGCACAGTTGAGTGGTGTTGCCGGGCTTGACGTCGAGCGGCTGGGGGGCTTACTGCTGTGCGCAGGCTGAGATACGCGGGGCACGTTCTGCTCGGGGCGTCGCTGACGGTCGTGATAGGCGTGGCGATCAACCAAGTCCTCAACGACAACAAGCTGAGCTGGAGTTGGGGATACTTGGCGCTGGTGGCCACGGTCTTAGGCGCGCTGGTCGAGGTCGCCCCGCAAGCGGCCGCGCCCTCCCAGGAAACGACCGCTTCTCCTCCCCCTTCGAGAGGGCGGAGGAGACGGTCACGACGCGGGTATCTGCGGCGGATGCGTTCGGCGGTCGACCAGATGGAGACGATAGGGCTGGTCACCCAGGCCGAGTACGTGCTGCGGACCCGCCAGGTCTACGTCGACGTGATGCTGCGGCCGAGGCCGGTGGCCGACACGGTCACGGACACCGGCATCGGCTCCGTCTCCTCCACGGAGGCCGGGCGGCGCGCGTCGCTGGCGTCCTTCCTCACGCCGGGGCGGGTGCTCGCGGTCCTCGGCGCCGCAGGGTCCGGGAAGACGACACTGGCCCGCTACACCGCCCTGGAGATGGCGGAGCGGCGGGAGCCGTGGCGCCGGCGCCACGGGCTGCTCCCGGTGCTGCTCTATCTGCGCGACCACGCCGAGGCCATCGCGGACGGAGAGCCCGAGGGGCTCGCACAGGTCGCGGTGACCGCGCCTTGGCTGGACGGCGCCGTCTCGGCCGAGTGGCTGGACGAGCGGCTGCGGCAAGGCCGGTGCGCGGTCCTGCTGGACGGCCTGGACGAGGTGGCCGACACCGGGGACCGCGGCCGCGTGGTGCGGTGGGTGGAGGACCAGATCAGCCGCTACCCGGCCAACGCCTTCGTGGTCACCTCCCGTCCGCTCGGGTACGACGCCGCCCGGCTGTCGCGCGCCGACGTCCTCCAGGTGCAGCGGTTCACCAACCAGCAGATCCGCGACTTCCTGCACGCCTGGTACCGGGCCATCGAGCGGCGCGCGCGGCACGGCGATCCGGAGGAGATCGACCGGATCGCGGCGCTGGCGGCCGACGACCTGTTCCGGCGGATCAGCGGCCGTCCCGTGCTCGCCGACCTGGCCGCCAACCCGCTGCTGCTCACCATGATCGCGAACGTGCACCGGTACCGCGGCAGCCTCCCCGGCAGCCGCGTCGCGCTCTACGAGGAGGTGTGCCAGGTACTCCTCCACCGCCGCCAGGAGGCCAAGAGGCTCCCCGACTGCGACGTGGACGGGCTGAGCGGGGACAAGAAGGAGCGCATCGTCCAGGAACTGGCCTGGTACATGATGCGGCGCGAGCTGCGCGACATCGAGGCCGAAGAGGCCGAGCGCGCCGTCCAGGCCGTGATGGCGCGGACCGCGCCGGACGTCACACCCGCTGCCTTCCTGCTCCATGTCAAACGCAGCGGCCTACTGCTGGAGCACCAGTACGGCCGCTACGGTTTCGCGCACCTCACCTTGCAGGAGTACCTCGCCTCCATGCGCGTGCCCGCGCACGCGTCCCGGCGTGAACTCCTCATGGACAATGTCGGCAATCCCTGGTGGCGGGAGGTGACGCTCCTCTGGGCCGCCCGTGCCGACGCCAGTCCCGTCGTCGAGGCGTGCCTGGCCGATCGGACGGTCCCAGCGCTCAACCTCGCCTATGCGTGCGCGGAGGAGGCCCGCGAACTCGACCCCGCCCTACGCGCGCGACTCGACCGGCTGCTGCGGTCGGAGAACCGCGACCCCGAGGAGATCCGGCTGCTGGACGGAGTCACCGCGGCCCGGGCCCTCCAGGACGCCCATGTTCTGGAGGACGGCACCCGGCTCTGCGCCCATCCCGTCCCGGACGACCTCTGGAGACGCTTCGCCGCCCGCACCGAGGACCGTCACGCGCCGGACAACGCGTCCGGCGATCTTTGGACGAAGGACATCAAGGCCTTCCTCACCTGGCTCAACGGCCTGTTCGGCGACGGCACCGCCTACCGCCTGCCCACGCCGGCCGAGGCGCGCCAGGCCCTCGACCGCGACCTCTACCCCGGGGCCACCGGCGGCGCCGGGGCGGTCCTCTACGCCGCGGACCAGGACTGGGCCCGCCCCAACGGCCAGATCCATCTCATCTCCTCCCCACCGGATGCAGCTCCGCACTGGCCCACCCGGAAGCAGATCGACTCCTACCCGGCCCTCATCATCGAGCAGACCCACCTCCTCTTCCGGCTTCTCACGCCCGCGGCGCCGGCCGTCCTCCCCGACCTGCTGGCCTTCGCGCGCCCCCGCGACCCCAGCCGGGCCGAAGACCGGTTGCTGGAGGCGCTCGACCTGGCCTTCGATCTCACCTTCGCCAGCGAGCGCGTCATCGACGCCGCCCGCGGCCGCCTCAGCGAGCGCGCCGCCGACCTCGGCTTCGACGCTCTTCCCGACCAAGTCGATCAGCGTGCCATCGCCGGCCTCCGCGACCGCGCTCTCGGCCACGCCACCGCGCTCGGCCGGGAACTCGGCCGCGATCTCGCCTCCGGTCACCGATGGTTGTCCTTCCACAACGGGACCGTTCTCGCCTCTCTGGCCGGCACTCTCTTCGAGGTCGTTCACCAGCAGTCCCACGACATCGTCCGGGACCACCCCTCCCTTGATGCCCTCGCCCTCAGAAGCCGCTCCGTCCACCCATTCACCCCCGCCCTCGCGCTCGGCGGCCTCGACGTGGCCCTGATAGACGATCTCGACCGCGCCATGGCCGCCGCGCGCAAGCTCGCGGACGCCGTCAGGCGACGCTCTACCAGCCGCCGCGTGCGTGACATCGCAGAGGAGATCGCCACGCGCATCCAGCGGCTCCACGCCGAGAGTTTCCGTAGTTCCGGTCCCCTCGTCCCCATCGGGAACTCCACCATGGTCGGCGGCGGCGCCAACTCGCGGGACACGGGCATCGATCACGTCCTCCACGTCCTCCGCGTCCTTCACCGACTTGCCGGTTCGGCGGAAGCCCTGCACGATCTCGACACCGACGACGGATCGGTCCCGGCCCTCGCGAACGAGCTCCACCAGGCCCTGGACCGCGCCCGCGACCACGCCCTTTTCCTTGCCGAGTTCAAGGACGGCGAGCCTGGTCTCCGCGCGCCTGACTTCGCTGCGGAAGAGCTCGTGAAAGACCTGATCCTGGCGCGTCTCATCTTCGCCAACGAGCTGGGAACGAAGGGGATGGACGTCGTGGCGAGCACGGCTCGGGCGTGCCTCTCACTGCGAAACGCGTTCGCGACACCCGGGCCCCGGCACACGGGAGAGTCTCCGAGGCGCAGGATCGGATGGACGATGGCCTCGTTCATCCGCGACGAACTGCCTTCCTCAGCCACCTACCCGCCCGCCCGTGACCCGGAAGTGGTCCTGAAGGACGCCCTGCACCGCGCGAACACGATCGACGCGAAAGGGGCCACGGACCTGATCGGCAACGCGATGCGACTTGCCGCGCCTCTCTGGGAACGGACCCGCCCCAGCACGAGAAGCAGCGTGGTGTTGGCGGTCACCTCGCTTCTGGGCGCACTTATCGCCAACGAAGAAGAGAGAGCGGACGAGGAGCTCGCAAGCCATCTCTCAAGTGCCCTGAACGGGCTCATCGCGTTGACGCCGGACTCGGACATCCCTGCCTCCGACGAGCCGCCCTCGGGCAAGCTGCTGGTCCTGGCACGAGCCTGACCGCGATCGACAGGCATCGCGGTCAGCGACTCCGCACCCCTGCTTGTACGCGTTTACCCGGATGTCCGTCCCGCTCGACATCAATTACTCTACGTATTCGAGCAGGAACTTTAAGTGATGGCGCTGTCGTCCGACGTGCCCGCGCACTGGACCCGGGCGAGCCCCGGACGACTGACGCCATCCGGACTCCGACAAAGGACATGCCATGATCGCGAGCACGCGACTCGCTGTGGCCGCACTCGCGGCCGCGGCGGCCTCCTTCGCGGGGCTGACCACCCTGACCGCTCTTCCCGCCCACGCCGCCCCGGCCGTCCAGGCCGTCGGGCAGGCCGGCAAGAGGATCGTCTGCTCGACGTACCGGTCCTCGGACGGCAAGCGCATCGGCGTCAACTGCGACGCGGGCCGCTACTACGTCGTCGGCACGGCGTGCGGCCCGGGACACTGCACCACCATCGGCGGCCCCGTCGTGGACGCTCCCGCGATCTCCTGGGCCTACGCGGGCAGTGGCTACTTCGGCGGCGACATCCGCGCGGTCTTCGTCTGATCCGCGATCGGTCCGCACCGCCGGAGCCACGGCTCGATCGGCGCTCAGGGCCGTGCTCGGTACGGTAGGTCCCAGAACCGTGGCCAAGCCACGAACGCTCAACAAACGACCTTGGTGCACGTGCCAGGCACGCGCACCCCGACCCAAACAGGGGGCAACACCATGAACAAGCCTCAGTTGGTCTCGAACGCAGTGGGCGCCCTCGCCGGAGCGATCCTGGGAGGCGTCATCGAGGGGCTGAACTTCGCCGTCTTCCTCGCCGACCACCACCGCACCGGGGCCGACCCCTTCGAGTCCGGCGACTTCGACTACCTCGCCCTCAAGGCCATCGTCAGCGTCGTCGTCGGCATCATCGGCGCCGTCGGCGGCGTCTTCCTCAGCACCTACGACGGCCCTGAGACCCCCGGCGGACGGAAGCTCTTCATCCGGATCTCCGCCGGCATCGTCATCGCGGCCGTCGCGGGCTGCGTCGTATGCGTCGTCGTCGCCGCCTCCGGCGGCGTCGTCGTCCCCATCACCGGGTCCCTCGGAGCAGGCGCACTCTCCAGCAACCTCGGGATCGTTCTCACCACCATCAGCGGCATGGCCGCGGGAGGCGTGGTCGGTACCGTCCGCGCCGTCCGCGCCGCCAACTGACCCACCTGCGAAGCCCGGTACCCTCGGGCCTCGTTCGACGGGGAGCCTGGCACTGCCAGGCTCCCCGTTCTCGCCGCTTACACGCGAGACTGGTCAGCGGGCCGAGTCCTGTTTGATCTGCTTGATCTGCTCAATCAGACTGGCGAACTGGACGCTGGAGAGCGTGAGGTGTCCCCCGCCCGGGTCCTTGCTGTCCCGCACTCCGATCCCCACCCCTGGCGCAAGTCGTCCCAGCTCAACACAAGCCTTGTCGTCAACGCCGCCGCTGTGCGTGCTTTTTCGCCACTGGACGATCATGCGTACATCTCCAAGTATTTCTTGACGATCTCGCGCGAGCCATCCTCCGAGAGGGCCTTCACGCCGATACGCTCAAATTTATCCCCCATCTGACGAACGTCGCTCGGCGATTCGATCAGGCGGCCTCCGCCCTGGGCACCCGCGTAGGCGACATCACGGGTCTCCAAGCGCATGATCTGCAACGATCCGTCCACGCCAACGGTCGCGCCCGAAGCGAAAGGAACGATCCGCAGGCTGACATGGGACTCATCAGCCATCTTCAACAGGTGGCGAAGCTGCTCCGCCATGACCGCCCTGCCCCCGACGAGGCGAGCCATCACACCCTCGTCCATGATCACCCAGAGGTCCGGAAAGTCTTCCCGATCAAGGATGGCGGCCTTGCGCTGCGCACGCTCGACCATCTCGCCTTCGACGTCTCTCGTGGACCCGGCCTCCACGAGGGCGCGCGTGTATTCCTCGGTCTGGAGCGCAAGGGGTACCGCTTGACCGTGATAGGCCCTGATGGCCGAAGCCTGCTTCTCGTACTCGGAGTACTGCCGGAACCAGTTCGGGTCATGCGCCAAACGGGCAAACCATAGCAAGAGCTGCAAAAGTTTCCCAGTTCCGTAGTACTCATCCAGCTTGGCTACATGATCTTCCTGGGGGCGCTGCCGACCTGCCTCCATATTGCAAACAGACGACCTGGCCACCCCGATGATCTTTCCGACCTGAGTGAGAGACAGGCCAGCCTTCTCGCGAAGAAACCGCAGATAGAAGGCCAGGAAATGATAGATCGACAGCCTCGGCTCGATCGGGTCCCGAACGATCGGCATGACAACTCCTGTTTGGATTCGTTTGGCTGTACATCCGAACCCTAGAACCGCAAGTGATCCTTGTCACAGGAAATCAAAATCTCGGACAAGGACGGGGACGATCGTGATGACGGCGACCGGAGATCTACTTATGCCCCTTATGGGCACACCGTCCGCAGTGGGGCTAGCACGTACGCTCGTGGACGCGAGAATCCGCAATTGGAGCTATTCTCACATTCTCGACAATGCGCTTCTCGTCGTCTCGGAGCTCGTCACGAACGCGGCCCGGCAGACGCCGCACAAGGAGATCCGCCTCCAGCTCAGCCGGGACGCGCACGGCATCGTCATCGCCGTCTGGGACGCCGACTTCGCCCTCCCCAAGGCCAAGCCGATGAAGGAACTCACCCTCGAAGATCTCGACCTCTCCTATGAGGCGTTCGACGACAACGGCGGCTGGGGCCTTCACATCGTCCAGGCGCTGTCGAGCCAGTGCGGCGTCACGGGAGACCCGGCCGGCGGCAAGTGGATCTGGTCGCGCATCCACCCGTGACCCGTCCAGGCGATGGCCGAGTACGCGGCGCGCCGGCCCGTGAAGCCATGCACCGACTCGCCCGAGTCACCGACAGATCGCGAGACGCGGCACCGGGCGCGCCAGGCGTTGCCGGGAGGGTTTCGCTCGGCACGGTAGAAGCCCAAGAACCGCCATTGACCACTGGCGGTCGTACAAACAACCCGGTGCACGTGCAAGGCACGCGCACCCCGACCCAAACAGGGGGAAACACCATGAACAAGCGCCTGTTGAGCTTGCTCGCTCTGGGCACCGGTGGCGGCGCCCTCGTCGGAGCCGTCATCCAGGGCCTGGACTACGCCGTCGTCCTCGCCGACATGCAGCACCACGGGCGAGACCCCATGGAGTCCGGTGACTTCGGCTATCTCGGCGCCAAGATCATCACCGGCATCCTCATCGGCGCCGGCTGCGGCATCTTCGGCGCCTGCCAGAGAGCCTTCACCGCCTTCGACATCGCCGACGAGCGGAAGGTGACCATCCACATCGCCGGCGGTGTCGTCTTCACCGGGGTCGCCGCCTGCGTCGCGAGCATCGTCATGGCCGCCTTCGGCCTGCCCCTCGCCGACGTCCTCGACCCCATCGATGACGCCGGTGTCCGCGGCGCCTTCAGCGGCATCTGCAGTTACGCCGCGGGGATCCTCGTCGTCGCCCTCGACACCGACGACTGACCTACTCACGGCCCGGCACACGCCAGGCCGAGCTCGCCGGGGGCCTGGAATCACCAGGCCCCCGTTCGCTTGTTCCCGTCGCCGGAACGCTCAGCCGGTTCGGGTGCGGAGGCTTCTCGCCAGGGTGGGGATCATCACCGTCGCGGGGAGGAGGTGCAGCCCGAGGAGGGCCGTGGTCGTGGCGGTGTCGGCCCCGGCGAGGAAGGGCGGGACCAGCGAGATCGCCGTCAGCGACACCGCCGTCCACACGAATCGCTCGGCGGGGCGCGCGCTCCAGCGAAGGAGAGCGAGGGCGATGCCGATGCCCACGACCGAGAAGAAGCCGGTCACCACGGCGAACCCGGGCAACGGAATCGACTCGCCGCCATCGGGGATCTCGAAGTCGACGCCGGCGGCCTGGGCAAGCGCGGCGGCGAGGGTGGTGGCCGCCATCGCCGCGAGCGTGGCGACGAAGCCGGTGACGACGAGGCGGCGGATGCGGCTTGTCCGGCCCGAGGTCCGGCCTGCGACGGCCCCGGTGTCATTCATGTTCATGTCGTTTCTCCGCATTCGGTAACGGGCGTACGGGGTGTGGTGTCCGGCAA
Source organism: Actinomadura verrucosospora (assembly GCF_039540335.1). Classification (NCBI taxonomy): domain Bacteria; kingdom Bacillati; phylum Actinomycetota; class Actinomycetes; order Streptosporangiales; family Thermomonosporaceae; genus Actinomadura; species Actinomadura verrucosospora. Next base: position 72,306 of record NZ_BAABEV010000021.1, read on the forward strand.
GTGACGGCCCTGGCTTCGGGGTGACGACGCGCACTCTCGCCGTGCGACGGCCGGGGTTGCGCAGGGCACGGACGCCGGTGCCGCGGAGCCAGAACCCGGCGTCGCGTCCGAGGACCGGTCCGGGCTCGCCGTCGCGCAGCTCCAGCTGCACCCGCCCCTGGGTGACGACGAGGAACGCGTCGCGCCACTCCGCCGCGACCACCGCGACCCGCCCGCCGCCGCGCAGCGCGAGCGTTCGCACCGGGACTACTCCGTGCCGTCCGCCGGCAGGCGCTCGGGCAGCCCGAGACTCGGGAACCGGTCGTCGTGGAAGGTGACGATCTCGGTGATCGCCCCGCCGGTGACGCGCAGGACGTCGATCGTCAACGGCAGGTACGCGCCCTCCCGCTCCCGCCAGAGATAGAAGGCGACGGCGGGCTGCCGGTTCACGGAGGTCTGGACGGCGCGCAAACCCGTCAGGTGCTCGAAGCCGTCCTCGACCCAGTCCTTCACCACCGCGTCGCGGCCGGCGTTCAGGCCCGGCGTGGGCGGCATCGAGCAGCGGACGTCGTCCCGCAGCAGCGCGGCGAGCCCGTCGACGTCCGTGGCCACGCTGGCGTCGGTGAAGCGGCGCACCAGCTCGCGCGTCCCGGCGTCGTCCTCGCCGCCGGTCCAGTCCTGCCGCTCGGCGGGGAGGTGCTCCCGCATGCCGGCACGGGCCCGCTGCAGCATGCTGTTCACGGAGTTGACGGATTTCCCGAGGAGCTCCGCGACGTCCTTCGCCGGCCAGCCGAGCACGTCCCGCAGGATCAGCACGGCCCGCGGACGCGGCGCCAGATGCTGGACCGCGACCAGGTACGCCAGCTCGATCGTCTCCCGCGCGACGGCGACGGCCTCCGGCTCGTCCGCGTCGCCCGCGGGCAGCTCGTCGAGCAGCCGGTCCGGGTAGGGCTGCAACCACAGCACCTCACCGCCGGTCGCGGGCTCCGGGCGGCGCTTGGCGAGCAGGTCCAGGCAGGCGTTGGTGGCGATCCGGTACAGCCAGGCCCGGAACGTCGACCGCCCCTCGAAGGTCTCCCGGCGGCGCCAGGCCCGCAGGAACGTCTCCTGCACGGTGTCCTCGGCGTCCTCGAACGACCCGAGCATCCGGTAGCAGTGCACGTGCAGTTCCCGCCGGTGCCGCTCCGCCAGCCCCGTGAACGCCGGCTCGTCGACCTCGCCCAGCCCGCTCACGCCCGGCTCCTCCGACCGCGTGTCCGCACCCATCACGTCATCCTCCCCCTCGTCGTGTCCTGTCACAGGTATGACGGCCCCGGACGCGACAACTCATCACCAGGGCCGGTCGGCGCGGCTCCGGATCGGCGCTCTCATCCGAGAGCGCACTCGATCGATTGCCGGGAGGGCGATGCTCGGCACGGTAGGACCCAAGCATCGTGGTGGGACCACGAGCGCTCGACAAACAACTCGGTTGCCCGTGCAAGGCACGCGCACCCTGACCCAAAGAGGGGAACACGATGAAAAAGCGTCAGCCGCTCTGGAGGACGGTTCGGCAGAGTTCGACGGACCTGTACCGGCGGGCCACGGCGAAGAGGATCCGAGTGATCTCGATCGTCATCGGTGCCGTCTTCGGCGCCGTCGTCCAGGGCATCGCCATGGGGGTGAGCTGGATGGGGGCCGCCGGCTCCACCGACCTCGACCTTCTCGTCTCCGGTGCCATCCTCGGCGCCCGCTACGGCCTCATCTCCGGCGTTTGCGGCGTCCTGATCGGCGCTTGCGCCCCCGGCACGGCCGACCGGCGGGAGACGGCCTCCCGCATCGCCGCCAACATCGCCACCGTCGGAGTCGCCGTGAGCTTCGTCATGGCCGCCTTCGGCATCGCCGGCCTCGACATCGCCGGCGGGAACCCCACCTTCTGGCTGGCTCTGCCCGTCTTCTGCGGCGTGGGCACGGGCATGGCCGTCGGCATCCGCGACGCCGTGGCCGTGACCAAGGCCGCGGCCGACGTCTGACCCACTCGCAGGGCCTGGCACCGGCCAGGTCCAGTTCTCGGGGGGCCTGGCACTGCCAGGCCCCCCGACGTCCTTTCCGCGCTTCTCGTCGTCCCCCACTCGTCGCCGACGCGGCGTCACTTGTGGCCCGGCCTGCGGAAAGTGGGTCTGGTGGCGCATCCGCCCGTGTCCTTCCCCCCGAACATCGAGTACGCGGCGTGCCGCCGCCCTGGGGAGGGGTCATGACGGCGGCACGCCGCGCTCACGGACGAACGCGACGGCGCCTGAACAGACGGCGCCCTGGCCGCATCTAACGTTCGGGTCGACTCCACTGCACGGATTCGGCCAGATCATGCACCATGGTCCCGGGCCCATCCGGGCCGGTGTTTCGGACGTCCACAGCGACACCCCTGAGGAGCCCTTGGTGACAGGTCCCGGTGGTCCGTCATGGGGACCCGGTGGGCACAGACCGCCCCCGATTCCGCCGCACAGTCAGCCGCCTCATCCCGGATACGGGGCACCGCCGCCCCACTATCAGCCTTACCCGCCTTACCCGGGGCGTCCCTACCCGCCGCAGCCTCCGCCTCCGCACCCGCCGTATCCGCCCCCGGGATACCAAGCGCCTCCGGGATTCCAGCCGCCCCCGCCGCGTCCGCCGTCGCGGATGGGACGGGGCATCCGGAAGGTGAACCCGTTCCGCGTCGCGCAGAAGGCGTTCCGGCCTTCGCGGCCGGACCTGATCGTCGACGCGCGCGTCCGGAAGCTGCAGGTCCTCCGCGCCTGGGCGGGCATCGTGGTGACGCTCGCCGTGGCCGCCGTCTACAGGGTCACCGCCCCCAAGGAACTGGCGAGCGAGCGGTTCGGCGACGCCTGGATCAACGTCCTGATCCTCACGTGCGTCCTGCCCCTGGTCGTCGGGGGCTTCGTGGTGGCCGCCCGGCCGCCGAACCGCGGCGCGTTCGCGCGCCGGCTCCGCTACCCCCTGATCGCGGTCGGCGCGATGTTCGGCTCCATGTTCACGTTCGTGCTCGCGGCCGTCCCCGATCTGGAAGGTGTGCGCGACGCGGCCGGGCCGGTGGTGATGGTCCCCGTGGGCGTGGTCCTCTTCCTCTGGATGCTCCCCTTCACCCTCTACGGCATCGTCCTCTCCCTGACCAACGTGTTCCGGACGGCCGACATCCACGAGCTGGTGCCGCCCCTGGTGAGCGTGGCCGCGTCCTGGGTGATGGCCGTGGTGAACGTGTTCGACGACTCCTTCAAGGGAGTTCCGAACCTCCTGGCCTTCGCGCTGATACTGGGAGCGCCGGTGACGGTGTCGGCCCTCGCCTACTACGAGGTGCGCAGGCTGCGCCTCCTGCACAGCATCACCTTGCGCAACACACTGCTGCGCTGACTCAGCGGGATTCCTCCCACCCGTGGACGCTGAACGCTTCCCCGCGGCCGATGGCTGCGAGGACCTGCGCGCAGTGGGGAATCAGGTCGGGCGGTGGCTCCGCCGGATCGATCCACAGCGCTTCCGAGGCCTTGTCGGGTTCGGCCGCGCGCGGTTCGCCCGCCCAGTTCCGAAAGGTGAACCAGTAGTCGCTGACGGCATGGCAGGGGCCGGGCAATGACGCGGCGGTGCGGTGCATGACATGGCTGAACACGGCATCGTCGCGATGCAGCGTCACGCCGGTCTCCTCCCATGCCTCGCGGATCGCGGCCGCCAGGACGTCTTCGCCGGGCTCGATGCGCCCGGCGGGCGGGCAAAGCCAGCCGTCGCGGTAGCCGGTGTTGAAGCGGCGCAGCATCAGCACCGCCCCGTCATCGCGCCGCAACGGGACGTGCGGCGCGATGAACGAGCCGTGCCAGCCGTTCCCGGGCATCGCGGCCACCTCGCGGCCGGACACGACGCCGAGCCGCCCGGCCAGGTGCTGACCGGCCTGTTCAGGGCCTCCGGCCAGGTCGACCATGGGCACGGCGGCGGACAGGATCACGTCGGCCAACTCGTCCAGGACGTCCGCGACGGTCTTGTGGACGCCCTTGCGGGGATTGCCGCCGGTCATTCCCAGATAGGCCTCGACGACCTCGCCGACCTCCTCGGCGACCTTCATCACCAGCGCGTGCGTCGGCACTTCAGCAAGGTAACCGCCCCGGATCCGGGCGGAATCGGCCCAGAACCCACCGCAGGGCTCAGCCCCATCAACGTTCACCACGCCGCGACCCTAGACCGCCCGGCACCCCCGCACCCCCGTTTCTCGAACATCTGGTCGAAGGTCGACCCCGCAGCGATCGGGCGGGGTCACTCCGGCGGTGGGGTGAGCTTGGCGGCTATGGCGTAGTCGATCTGGATGTCCTGGTAGGTGGTGTGGGACTCGACCTTGTCCGGGAGGTTGGTGCGGGCGCTTCCGGAGGCGGACTCGTCGGACGAGCCCTCGGTGAACGTCACCGAGACGTCGGGGACCACTTCGAAGCGGAGTTCGTCGGCCTTCACTCTGGCGGTGAAGAGGATGTCCGCCGTGCGCTGGAGCTCAGCGTCCGGGAGGTCGCCGGGGCTCATGAGCGCGTGCCTTGCTGGGAGAGCATCCGCAGGAGTGCCTTGCCGAGTTCGCGCACGGAATCTTCAGTCTCGCGCAGGGCGCCCTGAAGGGCCGTGATCTCCTGCTCTCCGTCGGACGTGCCCGCGCCGCTGTCCGTGTTCTTTTCGCCCTCCGGCTTGTCCTCCTCGTCGCCCGAGGAGGCGTCCGACTTCACTTCCTCCTCGCCCCGCTCAGAGGAGTCCTCGGAGGTGTCCTCGGAGTCCGTTCCTTCCTCGTCCCGGTCGGAGGTGTCCTCGGAGTCCGTTCCTTCCTCCTCCCGGTCGGAGGAGTTCTCTGACTCCGCTCCTTCCTCGTTTCGGTCGGAGGAGTTCTCGGAGTCCGCTCCCTCCTTGTCTTGGTCGGGAGGGTTCTTTGGCTCCGTGCCCTCTGTGTCCTGCTCTGACGAGGCGTTGGGCTCTGCCTGCTCCTTGCCTTCTTCGGAGGAGTCCTCGGACGTCGCCGTGTCGGTGGCGCCTTTTGCGGTTTCGGCCGTTTTGCTCACCGTGTCCTCGACGCCCTTGCCGGTGGCTTCGGCGGCCTGTCCGGCGCCCTTGCCCGCGTCCCGGACGCCCTCGCCTGCGCCTTCGGCGGCTCGGCCTGCGCCCTTGCCCGCTTCGCCGACGCCTTCGCCTACCTGTCCGGCCGCGCGGCCCGCGCCCTTGCCTGCTTCGCCTACGCCCTCGCCCGCGCCCTGGCCCACTTGTTCGGCGGCTCGGCCCGCGCCCTTGCCCGCTTCGCCGACGCCTTCGCCCGCGCCTTCGCCCACGTGCTCGGCCGCTCGGCCGGTGCCCTTGCCGACCTGGCTGACTCCCTCGCCCGCGCCTCGGCCGACCTGGCTGACGCCTTCGCCCGCGCCCTTGCCGACTTCCTTGACCGCGCCGCCCGCGCCTTCACCGACGTCCTTCACCGCGCCGCCCGCGCCCTCGCCGACGCTCTCGACGGCGCCGCCGGCTCCGCGGCCGACGTCCTCCACGGCGCCCCGGGCGCCCTTGCCGACCTCGCCCACGGCGCTGCCGGTGCCGGAGCCGATGTCGCTCACGGCCGACTCCAGTCCGCGTCCGATGTGCTGGAGGATCTCCGGGTTGCGGTCCAGGGTGGTCAGGACGCGGTCGACGATGATGGCGACGTTGTCCAGCCGGACCTGGAGCTCGGCCTCCGCCTCGACGCCCTTGATCTCCAGTTTGACCCTGCCGAGGTACACGTCCGCGCCGACGTTCAGCTTGAGCAGGTCGAGGACCTCGGCGACGAGCGAGACGTGCGCCTCCAGGTTCTCGACCTCCAGCGAGATCTCCTCGACCTTGACCTGCGGGACGTCGAGATGGACGTCCGGGCCCTCCGCGGGCTGCGCCCGCCGGTCCGGCTGGATGGTCTTTCCGGTCAGGCCCTCCGAGTCATCGCGGGACTCGTTCCGCTCGCGATCAGGCTTGCCGGACGCGCCGTCGCTCATCGTTCCCCCCGATGCTCGATCCTGGTCCCGGGGACGTCCTTCCCCCTCAGCCCCGCCTTCCACCAGCGAAGACATCAGGCACGGGCGCTTTCTGGCTCTTTCTCCTCCTGCTTCGCCCCGGACTCTTCCTTCTCGTCCTCCTGCTTCGCCTCCGGCTCCTCGCCTTCCTGCTTCGCCTCCGGCTCGTTCTCGCCTTCCTGCTTCTCCTTCTCCTCGTGCTGCTTCGCCTCCGGCTCCTCCTTCTCACCCTCCTCGCGGTCCTTGGCCTCCTGCTCCTCCTTGAGGGCGTCCTCGTGGGTCTTGACGACCTCGCCGTCGCGGATCTCGCCGCGCCAGCCCTCGACCTCTTCCTGCTCCAGCAGCGTCTTGGTCATCATGTGGCGCTTGATGTGCTTGAAGTCCAGGCGGAGGCGGCGGCCCTGGGCGCGCCACATGTTCGCCGTCTTCTCGAAGAACCCGTCCGGGTGGTACTCGGCCACCAGCAGGACCCGGGTCATGGACGGCGCCAGCTCGTGGAACGTCACCGCGCCGTCGACGTAGCCCTTGGGGCCCTTGGACTTCCAGACGATCCGCTCGTCGGGAACCTGCTCGATGATCGTCGATTCCCAGGTGCGGTGGGACAGGAAGACCTGCGCCCGCCAGTTGATCTTCTCGTCGGACTCCTGCTCGACGCTCTCGACCTTCTTGGTGAAGCTCGGGTAGTCGGCGAACTGCGTCCACTGGTCGTAGGCGACGCGGCGGGGCAGCCCCACGTCGAACTCCTCGAGGATGTTGGTGACCTTCATCTTGCCCTGGCCACCGCCCTTGCCCTTGCCCCCGCCTCCGGGGAGGGCGTCCTTGACCTTGTCCTTGACCATCTCCTTCGCCCCGGCGGCGCCCGCGCTGAGGCCCGCCTTGAGGGGCGACTCACCCTCGGCGATCTTCTGCGCGCCCTTGACCGCCGCCTTCCCGGCGGCTCCGCCGCCGTTCCCGCCGTCCAGCCGCTCGGTCAGGCCCTCGATCTGGCCGCTCGCCTTCTCCAGCGCCCGCACCATGAGCGCCTGAGCCAGGGCGCGGCCGGCGTCCTTGAGCTGCTCGACGGGGAGCTCCTGGGCCTTGCTGCCGTTCCCCGTGCCCGCTTCCGCCATGATCAGCCTTCGCTTCCTTGCCGATTTCCCCTGACCCTGACGACATAGCCTGAGGATCAGGGACTAAAACGGCAAAAGCGCCACTGGCCTGCAAAAACGAATGATCTACTCGCCGTTTGCACGCGCGCGGGCGGCCCTTTCCGCCGCCCCTCCGCCCGCCGTCAGCGGACGGCGGAACGCGCCACGCGCAGGCCCACGTCGTCGATCCGGAACGTCGGGTGGCTGCGGCGCCGCACCGACGCCCGGCAGCTCCAGTGCTCGTCGGACCAACCGCCGCCTCGGAGCACCCGGTAGGCGCCGTAGACCTCGGCGTCGTAGAGGTCCCAGCACCATTCCCAGACGTTGCCCAGCATGTCGTACAGGCCCCACGCGTTGGGCCGCTTGCCGCCCACGTCGTGGACGTGCTCCCCGGCGTTGCCGCGGTACCAGGCGATCTCGTCGAGCGGGCCGTACCGCGGGCCGGTCGTGCCGGCGCGGCAGGCGTGCTCCCATTCGGCCTCGGTCGGCAGCCGGTACCCGTCGGCGGAGGCGTCCCACTCGGCGCCCTCGCCGCCGGCGTCGAGCCGGTACGCGGGCGCCAGCCCCTCACACCGGGACAGGGCGTTGCAGAATTCCACCGCGTCCGACCACGAGACGCACTCGACGGGCAGCAGGTCTCCCCGGGCGGTGCTCGGCCGTCGACCGGCGACCCGCGCGTACTGCGCCTGGGTGACCGGATACGCCGCCAGCCGGTACGGCGCGAGGTCGACCGGCCAGCTGCGCCGCGTCCGCCGGTCCGACAGCGTCACCGTCCCCGCGGGGACGGCGACCATCTCGATCTCCATCTCGGCAGGTGATCCTACCGGCGCCCGCCCGGTCAGATCTCCAGCGCGCCCGGGGGGTGGCCGTGGCGGCGGCCGCAGGAGGTCAGCGCCAGGACGGCGTGCCCCTGGACTGACGTCTCCGCGCCCAGAGCGGACGGGTCGACCGAGGCGCGGGCCGCGAAGCTCGTGGCGTGGCACTCGTCGGGGATGCCGAGGTCCTCCTTGACCTGGAAGTACCGGGCCTGGAAGGCGGCGCTGTCGTTGACCTCGACACCGTCGAAGGCGTCGTCGGGGAAGGCGTCGTCGTGCGGGAGGACGTAGCCGTCCTCGGCGGGGTGGGAGCCGATCTGGTCGGCCGGCTCGAAGACGTCGTAGTAGCGGACGAGGCCGCCGTCCTCGGCGACGCACCAGGCCGTCCACTCGTCGCCGCAGCTCGCGCCGTACCAGTGGGCCGCGCCGAACCGGCGGCTCAGGTCGCGGCAGCGGTCCTGGACCGCGGCGGCGTCGATGCCGTCCTCGTGGTCGGGGAAGGGGTCGCCGAAGACGAGGGTCCAGCCGTCCAGGCGCGGGGTGACGTAGACGCGGCGGCAGGAGCGGTGGTCACCGCCCCAGACGTGGTGGTCCTGGTTCCAGGCGGACGCGCCGAGCCGCATCGTGACCGGCTCGGGATCGGAGAGGCCGAAGGCGTCGAGGACGGCGTCCCGGTCGCCGGTGGGGACGGCGTACCAGGTGCCGCACAGGTGCATGGGCTCGGGCGTCTCGGTGGCGAGCTTGGACCGGATCAGCCGCCGGACGAGGGCCAGGTCGTGGTCGTCGAGCGCGGACGGGCCGCCGACCGCGGCGAGGACCTCCAGGGCGCGGCGGCGGACGGCCCCCCGGGAGCGGCGGAGCCGGCGCAGGTGCGGGACGACGCCCGGGCCGATCTCCCCGATGGCCCAGGCGACGCGTTGCCGGACGTCGGGGTCGGGGTCGTCCAGGCGGGCGAGCAGAGCGGGGGCGTGCGGGAGGGCCGCCTCCCCCTTGAGCTGCAGGACGTAGGCGGTGTTCGCGCGGACCTTGGGGCTCGGGTGGCTCAGGCCGGGGAGGAAGGCCGCCAGATCTTCGATCCGCAGGCCGCAGTGGGCCCAGCCGCAGCGGCGGGCGACCTCGTCGGTGGGCGCCGCCGCCATGGCCTCGACCAGGGGGTCGAGGGCGGGAAGGCCGATGCGCCGCAGGATGGTGGCGCCGGTGGTCCAGGCGACCGGGGAGTCCTCGTCGCACAGGACGGCCAGGACGGGTCGGACGGCGGGCTCTCCGGCGGCCACGAGGGCGTCGGCCGCGGCCCTGCTCTCGGGCCCGGCCAACTGGTCGATCAGTGCCTGTATCTCCACGCGAGCATGATCCCACCGCCCGGTGACATCCACGGTCCCGTGGACGCCACCGGGCAGTGGCCGAACCGTCAGGACGGGTCGTAGGCGAGGTTGGGGGCGAGCCAGCGCTCGACCTCCGCGACGGGGAGCTCGCAGCGGCGGGCGTAGTCCTCGATCTGGTCCTTGCCGACGCGCCCGACCGTGAAGTAGCGCGACGCCGGGTGGGCGAAGATCAGGCCGCTGACGCTGGCGGCCGGGGCCATCGCGTACGACTCGGTGAGCTTCATGCCGAGGCGGCCCGCGTCCAGCAGGTCGAACAGGGTCTGCTTGAGGCTGTGGTCGGGGCTCGCCGGGTAGCCGAGGGCGGGGCGGATGCCGCGGAACCGCTCGGCGTGCAGGTCCTCCAGGGCGGGGTCGGCGTCCGGCTCGAACCAGGCGCGGCGGGCCTCCAGGTGGACGTACTCGGCGAACGCCTCGGCGAGGCGGTCCGCGAGGGCCTTCACCATGATCGACTTGTAGTCGTCGTTGTCGTGCTCGTACTTCGCGGCGAGGTCCTCGGCGCCGAGGATCGTCACGGCGAAGCCGCCGAGGTGGTCGCCGGACGGGGCGACGTAGTCGGCGAGGCAGCGGTTGGGGCGCCCCGCGGGCTTGGACGTCTGCTGGCGCAGCATCGGGAAGCGCGCGGCGCCGGGCAGGACGATGTCGTCGCCGTCGGAGTGCGCGGGCCAGAAGCCGTAGGCGCCGTGGGCCTCGAACGAGCCGTCGGCGATGATCTGGTCGAGCAGCTCGTTGCCCTCGTCGAACAGCTCGCGCGCGACGGGCTGGTCGAGGATCGCCGGGTACTTGCCCTTCAGCTCCCAGGCCAGGAAGAAGAACTGCCAGTCGATCATCTCGCGGATCGCGGAGATCTCGGGGCGGACGATCCGCACGCCGGTGAAGTCGGGCGCCGGCAGGTCGCCGAAGTCGACCCGCTCCCGGTTCTCGCGGGCCTGCTCGACGGTGAGCAGGGGGCGGCGCTGCTTCTTCTCGTGCTGCTCGCGGAGCCGGGCCTGCTCCTCGCGGTTGGCGGCGTCCAGGGCCGCGGCGCGCTCGTCGTCGAGCAGGTCGGAGACGACGCCGACGACGCGGGAGGCGTCCAGGACGTGCACGGTCGTCGCGTCGTAGGCGGGGGCGATCTTCACGGCGGTGTGCTGCCGGGACGTGGTGGCGCCGCCGATCAGCAGCGGCAGCCGCATGCCGCGGCGCTCCATCTCGGCGGCCACGGAGACCATCTCGTCCAGGGACGGGGTGATCAGCCCGGACAGCCCGATGGCGTCGGCGCCCTCCTGGACGGCGGTCTCCAGGATCTTGGCGGCGGGGACCATGACGCCGAGGTCGATGACGTCGTAGTTGTTGCAGCCGAGGACGACGCCGACGATGTTCTTGCCGATGTCGTGCACGTCGCCCTTGACCGTCGCGAGGACGATCTTGCCCTGGCCGCGGTCGCTGTGCGCGCGGCCGGCGGCGATCGCCTCCTGCTTCTCCTTCTCCATGAAGGGCTCCAGGTAGGCGACCGACCGCTTCATCACGCGGGCGCTCTTGACCACCTGGGGGAGGAACATCTTGCCGGAGCCGAACAGGTCGCCGACGACCTTCATGCCGTCCATCAGCGGGCCCTCGATGACGTCGAGGGGGCGCTCGGCCTCCTGTCGGGCCTCCTCGGTGTCGTCCTCGATGAAGTCGATGATGCCGTGCACGAGGGCGTGGGAGAGGCGTGCGGCGACCGGCGCGTCCCGCCAGGACAGGTCGACCTCCCGCTTCGTCCGCTCGCCCTTGACGTTCTCGGCGAACGACACGAGCCGGTCGGTGGCGTCGGGGCGGCGGTCGAACAGCACGTCCTCGACCAGTTCGAGCAGGTCGGCGGGGATGTCCTCGTAGACGGCGAGCTGCCCGGCGTTGACGATGCCCATGTCGAGGCCGGCCCGGACGGCGTGGAACAGGAACGCCGAGTGCATCGCCTCGCGGACGACGTCGTTGCCACGGAAGGAGAACGACAGGTTGGAGATGCCGCCGCTGGTGCGGGCGCCCGGGCAGCGCTCCTTGATGAGGGGCAGCGCGTCGATGAACGCCTTGGCGTAGCCGTTGTGCTCGGAGATGCCGGTCGCGACGGCGAGGACGTTCGGGTCGAAGATGATGTCCTCGGCGGGGAAGCCGACCTCCTGCGTGAGCAGGTCGTAGGCGCGGGCGCAGATCGAGACCTTGCGCTCGGTGGTGTCGGCCTGGCCCGTCTCGTCGAAGGCCATGACGACGACGCCGGCGCCGAAGTCGCGGATGCGGCGGGCCTGCTCCAGGAACGGGCCCTCGCCCTCCTTGAGGCTGATGGAGTTGACGACGCCCTTGCCCTGGACGGTCTTCAGCCCCGCCTCCAGCACGCTCCACCGCGAGCTGTCGACCATGATCGGGATGCGGGCGACCTCGGGCTCGGTGGCGATGAGGTTGAGGAAGGTCGTCATCTCCCGCTCGCTGTCGAGCAGGTCGGCGTCCATGTTGACGTCGAGCAGGTTCGCGCCGCCGCGCACCTGGTCGAGCGCCACGTCCACGGCGGCCTGGTGGTCGCCCGCCTCGATGAGCTTGCGGAACTTCTTGGAGCCGGTGACGTTGGTGCGCTCGCCGATCATCACGAAGCCGGTGTCGGCGCCGATCGCGAACGGCTCCAGGCCGCTGAACCGGCTCGCCGCGCCGGGCCGGACGACCTCGCGGGAGCCGACGCCCCGCACCGCCTCGGCGATCCTGGCGATGTGCTCGGGGCCCGTCCCGCAGCAGCCGCCGACGACGTTGACCATGCCGGAGGCGGCGAACTCGCCGACCTTGCGGGCGGTCTCCTCCGGGGTCTCGTCGTAGCCGCCGAAGGCGTTCGGCAGGCCCGCGTTCGGGTGGCAGGCGGTGTAGGTGCCGGCCAGGCGCGCCAGCTCCTCCACGTGGGGGCGCATCTCGTCGGCGCCGAGCGAGCAGTTCACGCCCACGACCAGCGGCTCGGCGTGCTCGATCGACCGCCAGAACGCCTCGACGGTCTGCCCGGACAGCGTCCGGCCGGACAGGTCGACGATGGTCACCGAGATCCACAGCGGCAGGTGCGGGGCGACCTCGCGGGCCGCGGCGATCGCGGCCTTCGCGTTCAGCGTGTCGAAGATCGTCTCGATCAGCAGCAGGTCGACGCCGCCCTCGGCGAGCGCGCCGATCTGCTCGGCGTAGGCGTCCTTGACCTGGTCGAACGTGACGGCTCGGTAGGCCGGGTCGTCGACCCGCGGGGACAGCGAGAGCGTGACGTTCAGCGGGCCGATGGAGCCGGCGACGTAGCGCCCGCCGAACTCGTCGGCGGCCTGCCGGGCCAGCCGGGCGCCCTGCACGTTCATCTCGCGGACCAGGCTCTCCAGGCCGTAGTCGGCCTGCCCGATGCCGGTCGCGGTGAAGGTGTTGGTGGTCGTGATGTCGGCGCCGGCCCGCAGGTACTGCCGGTGGACGTCCAGGATCACGTCGGGGCGGGTGAGGTTCAGCAGGTCGGGGTCGCCGGTGACGTCCTTGGGGTGGTCGTCGCCGATGAGGTCGCCGCGGTAGTCGGCGGGGGTCAGGCCCGCGCCCTGGAGCATCGTGCCCCACGCGCCGTCCAGCACCGCGATCCGCTGCTCAAGAAGTTCGCGCAATGGAGTCTGAGTCATTGTTTTCGAGCACCTCCCATGGAATCTGGGAGGCGCCCTTGGGAATCAGGTGTCACGGGCCGAGCGTGGCGGGCTCTCGCCCGTTGCAGCGCCTCTCGGCCCGGTACCGAGGTTACATTCCGAGAGGCCGGTGTGTCAGGCGCGCCCGGGGTTGCGGGCAGGATGAGGTGATGCGCGCACGACCGATCTCGCCGTCTCTGGTGGTCGAGGAGCTGGCCGACCGGATCGCGGCGTTCGGGACCGGCTCCTGGTCGCGGGTGGCGATCGACGGGGCGCCGCCCGCGGCGCCTTCGGATCTGGCCGACGCCCTCGTCTCGCCCCTGCGCGCTCGGGGGCGGGACGTCGTGAGGGTGTCCGCGCGCGGCTTCCTGCGGCCGGCGTCCCTGCGCTACGAGCACGGGCGGGACGACCCCGACCTCTTCTACGACGAGTGGCTCGACGTGGGCGGGCTCGTCCGGGAGGTGCTGGGGCCGCTGGAGCCGTCCGGTACGGGGAGGGTCCTGCCCAGCCTGTGGGACGCGGCGCTCGACCGGGCGACGAGGGCGGACTACGTGAGCGTCCGGCCCGGCGGGGTCCTGCTGCTGGACGGCTCGCTGCTGCTCGGGCGCGGGCTGCCGTTCGAGCTCACCGTCCACCTGTCCCTGTCGCGCGGGGCGCTGGCGCGCCGGACGGCCGGCGACGAGGCGTGGACGCTTCCCGCCTACGCGCGCTACGACTCCGAGGTCGAGCCGGTGCGGGCCGCCGACGTCGTCCTGAAGGTGGACGACCCGGGCCACCCCGCGCTGATCACCGACGCCTAGGGCCGCCATTCCTCCCGGTAGGCGGGGTGGTGGGCGTAGGGCAGGGCGAGGAGGCGCAGGACCGTCTCGCGGACGGCCTGCGCCGCGTCGAGCTCGGGGGTGCGGTGGCCCTGGCCGAGGATCCAGGACTGCTTCTCGTAGTCGTCGACGATCTGGCGCTTGGCGGACGCTTCGGCGAGCGCGCGGGCCGGGTCGTGGCGCGCGATGTGCTCGGCGTACGCGCCGTTCTCCGCCGTCGCGACGAAGGCGGGAGCGTCCGCGCCGGGATCGCCGGCGACGGTGCTGACCGTGCCGGAGGGGGCCGCCTTCCAGGGGGCGCCGGAGCAGGCGCGGGCCATTTGCTCGTCCCTGTCCAGCCGTGCGCGGAGGAACTCCACCAGATCCATAGGGCCATCCTGCCCCCTGCGGAGCGGGACGGCCCTATGGCTCAGGGGTTCAGGCGGCACAGTTGCCGGTGACCGGCTTGCCCGCGAAGCGGTCGCCGAGGAACGCCATCGCGTCGGGCTCGCTCCAGAGCATGCCGGTGGCGTGCTCGGCGAAGGTGTAGGTCTTCCAAGTCACGTTGGCGCCCTTCGCGCACCACGCCTTGTGGAGGGTGTCGGCCTGACCGGCGGGGATGATCTCGTCGTAGACGGCCTGCGTCTGGAGCACCGGCGCGCTCGGGGCGGTGGAGCCGAGCTTGTTGGCGTCCAGGCGCCGCTGCCACTCGGGCGTGGCCAGCGGGTCGCTGGTCGTGTAGTCGCTGATGTGCTTGAACGCCGTCTGCACGACCGTGAGGGGCCCGTCGAAGCTGACCAGGCACATGTCCTGGGCCTTCGCCAGTAGTTCGCGACCGTTGTCGTTGAGGTACTTGGCCAGGTCGAGTTCGGGGTAGGCGGCGTCGTAGCCGACGGCGGCCATGAACATGAGCGCGACGAACGGGGAGCCGTCCAGGCTCTTGGCGACGGCTTGCAGGTCCGCCGGGACGCCGCCCGCGAACACGCCCTTGATCGCCAGCTCGGGGGCGTAGGTGCCCGCCAGCTCCGCCGCCCAGCCCGCGCTGGTGCCGCCCTGCGAGTAGCCCCAGAGGCCGACCGGCGAGCCGCCGAGCCCGGCGTCCGGGAGGCGCTGCGCGGCGCGGGCGACGTTCAGCAGGGCCCGGCCCTGCGAGCCGCCGACCTCGTAGGTGTGCTGACCCGGGGTGCCGAGCCCCTCCATGTCGGTCACGGCGACGGCCCAGCCGCGGCTGAGCGCGTCGGCGATGAACAGCTCCTCGTAGTCCATGCCCTGGGTGAGGGTGTAGGACGGGGCGCAGGCGTCGCCGAGTCCGCGCGTCCCGACGGCGTAGGACACGAGCGGCCTCTTGCCCTCGCCCGTCCACTCCTTGGTGGGGACGAGGACCATGCCCGAGACGGCGGTCGGCTGCCCCTGCACCGTCTCCGACCGGTACAGCACCTGCCAGGACCGGACGCCCGCGTACGGCGAGTGGCCGACCGGGTCGACGGTGAACACCGCGGGCCGCGACCGGATGACGTCACCGGGCGCGCCCGCCGGGAGCGGGGAGGGCGGCTGGTAGAACGGGTCCTCGGCCGGGGGCTTGGCGTCCTGCGGCGCCGCGGCGGCGGTGCCCTGCAGGGCCGCCGCCGTCATGGCGAGGCCGAGGCACGACGCCAGCGCGGCGCGCACGACCCGGCGAACGGTGAGGGACATGGCGGGTAACCCTTCGACGTGGCGGCGGAGTCTTCGCCGCTGCCGCCGGCGTGACGGCCACCCGACAGTAACGTAATTGGACACTTACTCCAATGTGGCGCGGGACGCATCGCCGGCACCGGATTTGTGCCGTCCTGACAAAGTCCGCCCTGACGGAGCCCCCTCCGGCGCGGTCCGCCCCTTCCAGGCGCCGCCCCGCCCGGCACGGTGCCTGCGGGCGGAGTCGAGCGTCATCGCCGCGTACAGCAGGGCGACGAGCGGCAGGGCCGGGGCGCGCAGCGGCGACAGGCCGTAGAAGCGCAGCATCGGCGCATAGGTGGCCGCCATGAGCGCCCACGCGAGCCCGCCCGCCGCGAGGGCGGGCGCGCCTGCGCCGGCCGGGCCCGCGACCAGGCCCGCGACCGTCGCGGCGGGCGGGACCGCGTAGAGGAGCAGCAGGCCGGCGACGGTCGCGGCGAGCAGGACGGGCGAGTAGCGCAGCTGGTGGTAGGCGCTGCGGGCGATCATCGCCCAGAGGTCGGCGAGGCGCGGGTAGGGGCGGCGGCTGACGACGTCGCGGCTGAGATCGAGGCGGCAGCGCCCGCCCGCGCGCTTGAGCATCCGCCCCAGCGCCACGTCGTCGATCAGCGCGTCGCGGATCCGGTCGAGGCCCCCCGCCCCGGTGAGGGCGGTCCGGCGCACGAGCATGCAGCCGCCCGCGGCCGCGGCCGTGCGCGCCCCGTCGCGGCCGACGCGGCGGAACGGGTACAGCTGGGCGAAGAAGTAGACGAAGGCGGGAACGACCACCCGCTCCCAGCCCGTGCGGGTGCTGAGCGTCGCCATCTGCGACAGCAGGTCGCGGCGTCCCGCCACCGCGGCGCGCACGAGCGCGTCCACGGCGCCGGGGGCGTAGGCGATGTCGGCGTCGGTGAAGAGCAGGAAGCCGGGTTCGCCCGCCGCCCGGACGCCCTCCGCCATCGCCCAGACCTTGCCCGCCCACCCCTCCGGCCGCTCCCTCGCGGGCACGACCGTCAGGGCCGGGTCGCCGTCCGCCAGGGCGGCGGCCGTCCCGGCGGTGCCGTCGCTGCTCGCGTCGTCGACCAGGACCACGCGGAAGGCGCCCGGGTACCGCTGGGCGAGCAGGGTCGGGAGCGTCTCCGGGAGGACGGCGGCCTCGTCACGGGCCGGGACGACGGCCACGACCTCGGGCCACTCGTCCGGTTCCGGCGCGTCGGGCAGCCCCGGTCCCGTCCGCCAGAAGCCGCCGTGCGCGAACGCCAGGTACAGCCATCCGGCCAGCGCCGCCACCGCCAGGACGCCCACGACCATCACGTCCGCAGCCTCGCACCGCACCGGCTCTCCGTCCATCGACGGCGTCCCGCGGGCGTGGCGGGCCGAGCGCTAAAGTCACGCGGATGGACGGTGTCCTCAAGAAAGGCGATGTCCCTGGGAAAGGCGATCTCCTCTGGAAGGGCGATGTCCTCTGGAAGGCCGCCGACAAGCTGCGCGGATCCGTCGACGCGGCGCAGTACCGGGACTTCGTCCTCGGGCTCGTGTTCCTCAAGTACGTGTCCGACTCCTCCGGGGACGGGGCCTTCCGGGTCCCGGACGGGGCGCGGTGGGCGGACCTCTCCCCCGCCGCCGGGGACATCGGTGAGCGGATCGACGCGGCGATGGGCGCCCTCATGCGCGCCAACCCGTCGCTGGACGGCGCACTCCCCCAGATCTTCACCCGGGTCGACCGGCGGCGCCTCGGCGAGCTGGTCGAGCTGATCGGCCGGGTGCGGTTCGCGGCGGATTCCGGGACGCGGCCCGCGCGGGACGTGCTCGGCGAGGTCTACGAGTACTTCCTGGAGAAGTTCGCGCGGGCCGAGGGCAAGCGCGGCGGCGAGTTCTACACCCCCGCCGGCGTGGTCAGGCTGCTGGTGGAGGTCCTGGAGCCGTTCCGGGGACGGGTGTACGACCCGTGCTGCGGCTCCGGCGGCATGTTCGTGCAGGCGGAGAGGTTCGTCCTCAGCCACCGGGGGCGGCCCGACGACATCGCGGTGTACGGGCAGGAGGCCAACGAGCGGACATGGCGGCTGGCCAGGATGAACCTGGCCGTCCACGAGATCGCGGGTGACGTCCGCCGCGCCGACGCCTTCTACGAGGACGCCCATCCCGGCCTCGCCGCCGACCACGTCCTCGCCAACCCGCCGTTCAACATGTCGGACTGGTACCGCGATCCCGGCGACGCGCGCTGGCGGTACGGCGTCCCGCCCGCGGGGAACGCCAACTTCGCCTGGATCCAGCACATCGTGGCCAAGCTCGGGCCGCGCGGCCGCGCGGGCGTGGTGATGGCGAACGGATCCATGTCGTCCCGGCAGTCGGGCGAGGGCGAGATCCGCGCGGCGCTGGTGGAGGCCGACCTCGTCTCGTGCGTCGTCGCGCTGCCGGACCGGCTCTTCCGCACCACCCCGATCCCCGCCTGCCTCTGGTTCCTCGACAAGCGCAAGAGCGTCCCGGGCGAGGTGCTCTTCGTCGACGCCCGCGAGATGGGGACGATGGTCGACCGCACCGAGCGGATCCTCACCGGCGACGACATCGCCCGGATCGCCGGCGCCTACCGGGCCTGGCGCGACGGCGGCCATTCCGACGTCCCCGGCTTCTGCCACGCTGCGGGGCGGGACGAGATCAGGTCGCACGGCCACGTCCTCACGCCGGGACGCTACGTCGGCGCCGCCGAGACCGACCGCGGCGACGAGCCCGCGGCCGACCGGGTGGAGCGGCTCACCAAGGAGCTCCTCACGCACCTGGACGAGTCGGCGCGGCTCGACCAGGTCGTCCGGGACGAGCTGGACCGGTTCGGCGGCCGGGCCGGGCGGCTCGATGACTGACGTGGCCCTGGGCGACCTCGTCACGTTCTCGAACGGCCGGTCGCGACCCGTCCCGGGCACCCGCTACCGGACGTTCGGCGCCAACGGGGTCATCGGGACGTCCGGCGGGTTCAACGCCGGGCCGGGCTCCACCATCGTCGGGCGCGTCGGGAGCTACTGCGGGGCCGTCCACTACAGCCCCGACCAGTGCTGGGTCACCGACAACGCCATCATCGCCACGGCCAGGGACGGCGTGAACCCGCGCTACGTCCCCTACCTGCTCAGGCGGCTCGGCCTGAACCGGTACCGCATGGGCTCGGGGCAGCCGCTCCTCACCCACGCGATCCTGAACGGCCTCGCCGTCCGGCGCCCGACCCGCGCGGAGCAGGACGCGGCGGCGTCCGTGCTGGGGGCGCTCGACGACAAGATCGAGGTGAACGGGCGCATCGCGGCCGGCGGCGACGCGCTGGTCCGCGCCCGCTACGACGAGGCGGCGGCCGCGTCCGCGTCCGCCGTCCCGATCGGCGACCTCGGCGACCTGGTGCGCGGCGCCGTCCCGCCGGAGCGGATCGGACGGGACGACAACTACATCGCCCTGGAGCACATGCCGAAGAGGCACATGTGGCTCTCGACCTGGACCGACGCGTCCGGCGTCACCAGCGCGAAACTGCGCTTCGCGGCCGGCGACGTCCTGTTCGGCAGGCTCCGCCCCGCCTTCCACAAGGCGGGCCTCGCCTTCGTGGACGGCGTCGCCTCGACCGACGTCCTCGTCGTCCGGCCGAAGGACGCCGCCCGCCGGGGCTGGCTCCTCGCCGCCCTGGCGAGCGACGAGGTCGTGGCGCACGCCTGCGCCGTCGGCGACGGTACGAAGATGCCGCGCGTCAAGTGGCAGGACATCGCCGCCTTCACGGTCCCCTGGCCCGGCGACGGCGCCGCCCGCTCGTTCGGCGGTTTCGCCGCCGCGCTGGCCCGGCGGGTGGAGGCCGCCACGGCGGAGAGCGCGGCCCTCGCGGACCTCCGCGACACCCTCCTGCCGGAACTGGTCCCCTGACACGCGCCCGCGCCACCGGGGGGGGCATCATCGGACGGTGGACTACCTTCTGGACAACCGGCAGGCCGAGGCGGGCGTCCGCTTCAAGGCGATCTCCGAGCTGTTCGACCCGTGGACCTTCCGCCACCTCGACGACGCGGGCCTGCGTCCCGGCCTGCGGGTCTGGGAGGTCGGCGCCGGCGGGCCGTCCGTGGCGTCCTGGATCGCGGGCCGCGTCGGGGCGGCCGGCCGCGTGCTGGCGACCGACATCGACGTGTCCTGGCTGGCGGACGCGCCGGAGCTCGCCGGAGGCCCGGTCGAGGTCCGGCGCCACGACCTGGTGCGCGACGCCCCGCCCGAGGGGCCGTTCGACCTCGTCCACGCCCGGCTCGTGCTGGTCCACCTCGCGGACCGCGACCGGGCCCTCCGGACGATGGTCGACGCCCTGCGGCCCGGCGGCGTCCTGCTCGTCGAGGACGCCGACCCTGGGCTCCAGCCGCTGGCCTGCCCCGACGAGCGCGGGCCGGACGAGCGCCTCGCCAACGCCGTCCGGCGCGGCTTCCGCGCGCTGCTCACCGAGCGCGGCGCCGACCTCGCCTACGGCCGCAGGCTCCCCCGGCTCCTGCGCGACGCCGGCCTGGACGACGTGCGCGCCGACGCGTTCTTCCCCCTGTCGGCCCCGGCCTGCGGCGTCCTGGAGACCGCGTCCATCCTCCAGGTGCGCGACCGGCTCATCGAGGGCGGGCACGCCACCGCCGAGGAGATCCGTCACCTGCTGGCCGCCATCGCCGCGGGGACCCTCGACCTCACCCTCGCCCCACTGATCTCCGCTTGGGGACGCAGGCCCGGCGGAGAGCGGTAAGGCGCCGCCATGTGGCGGATCTTGGACGGCGTGTGACGTCCCGCAGGGTGCGGCAAGGCCCTTGCATGCGCGCAAGCGTTGGTGACTGGCCCGAGGCCCCTGCGTAAGAGTGTGTGTTGTTTCACTTCCACGTCCGACATCGACCTGGCCGAGAAGCACATGTTCGCTTACAGCCCGACACGGAGACGTGAAGCCGACAACGCCATGAACGCATCAGACACATGGTCCGGGGCGCCCGTTCTGGTGCCCGCGCCCGCTCCCTCACTGGAGATCGGGATCCCGTCCGCCTGGAACCACAACGGCAAGTCGTCCGGGCGCCTCATCGGCGAGATCGACCTCGCCGCCACGCCGCCCGCCGTGCGGCTCGGCCGCTCCTACGTCCGCGAGCTCGTCGGGCAGCACTTCGGCGCCGACCGGTCCGAGCTCGGCGACCTGGAACTGCTGACCAGCGAGGCCCTGACCAACTCGGTGCTGCACGCGCGGCCGCGCCGGGACGGGACGATCGCGCTGGCCGTCCTGCACGTCGACCGGTACGTGCGCGTCGAGATCACCGACGGCGGCGCGGTCCAGGGGCCGCCGCGGCCGACGGACGAGGCGCTGCCGACCGGCGGGCGCGGGCTCGCCCTGATGAAGGCGCTCGCCACCGACTACGGCACCTGCCGGGGCAGGAGCGGCACCTCCACCTTCTGGTTCGGCGTCGGCGTCCGGGACGGATGGCGGCTGCCGTGACCTCCGGGGCGGCGCTGAGCCCGGCCCGCCGGGCCGAACCGTCCCCTCCCGGGGGCGGGACCGCGCCCGGCGCCGCGCCGGCCAGCGTCGCCCGCATGTGCAACTACCTCCTCGGCGGCAAGGACAACTACGCCGCGGACCGAGAGTCCGCCGAGCGTGCGCTGCGCAGCTGCCCGGCGGTGCCGCGGCTCGTCCAGGCGAACAGGGGCTTCCTGGACCACGCCGCCGCACTGCTCGCCGGGGAGGCCGGCCTGCGGCAGTTCGTCGACGTCGGCTGCGGGCTGCCCGCCGCCGAGAACCTCGGCGACCTCGTCCGGCGGGCCGACCCGTCCTGCCGGGTCGCCTACGTCGACAACGACCCGATGGTGCTGACGCACGCGCGGGCGCTGCTCGCCGTCGACGCCGGGATGGGCGCCTTCGCCGGGGACGTCCGCGCCCCGGCCGCGCTGCTCGGCGACCCCGGCCTGCGGAGGCTGGTCGACTTCTCCGAGCCCGTCGCGGTGTTCCTGCTCGGCGTCCTGGACTTCGTCGCCGACGAGGACGACCCGGCCGGGATCGTCGCCGCGCTCGCCGCGGGTCTCGCCCCCGGCAGCCACCTGGTGATCAGCCACGCCGTGCGGTCGCCGGAGCTGGACCCGGTCTCCGGGCCGTGCGAGGGCGTCGACACCCCGTTCCGCCCCCGGAGCGAGGACGAGATCGCCCGCATCTTCGCGAGCCTGCGGACGCTCGCCCCCTATCCCGCCCGGCTGCCGGGGCCCGCCCCCCTGCCCGACACGCGCCCGCTGCCGCTCATCGGCTGCGTCGGGCGCGTCCCCGGGGTGACGCCGGCATGACCCCCGCGGTGCTTTCCCGGACTTCTGCCGATCGCCCGTCCCGTCCGCGCGGCGCTTCGCTACGATCGAAGCGCCAGCAACTGCCACATCTAGGGCGAGTGATGACAGCGGACGGCGAGCCTCGGTCTCTCTCCGACATCACCAAGGACATGGGACTCAACATGTCCGACGTTGCGGCCTTCTCCGGGCTCGACGAGAGCACGGTCTTCCGGTTGTGGGACAACGTGGAGTGGCTCGACCGGGTCAGCGGGCGGTCGCTGCAGAGCCTCATGTCGTCCGTGCCGGGCATCGCCGAGTACTCGATGGCGCACGCCGTCCGGAAGAGGCGCGACGGGCTCGTCGCCGACCTGCACCGCGAGGGGCTCACCGTCGACCTGGACGCCCTGCAGAACTCGGCCGTCGCCCAGCAGCACCTGCTGAACGCGCTGGAGGCCGGGCTGCACATCATGCGCGGCCAGGCGACGCAGAAGACGTCCTCGTTCATCGCCCGCTTCTGGGGCCGCGAGCAGGACACGGCGCTGGAGGCGCTCTACTCCACCAAGGCCGGCCAGGGCCTCCTGGAGGACCCCCAGAAGCTCTACGACTCGTCCATCGACCTGGCCCCGCGGCTGAACCGCAAGACCTACTCGTTCCACTCGATCCTCGCGCTCAACATCCTCACGCACCAGGTCAGCAAGGTGACCGGGGCGCTGGAGGCCGACCTCGGCTTCGAGGTGCCCGGCCGGCAGACCGCCTTCATGATGCGCGGCGTGGTGATGGGCTCGCTGATCAGCTCGAACGACTTCGACCTGGCCGAGCGCTACCGCCAGGAGCTCGACGCGACGCCCGTCTACGCGGCGCTGGAGGAATGGTCGTTCCCGACCTACACGCGAGACGGCCGCATCAGCAGCGACTTCACCCTTCCGAGCTCCCTGTCGCTGCGCAACACGGCCGCCGAGGTGCTCCGCGAGATCGCGGTCTACAACGACGCCTACCTCTACTACCTGGCGTCCACCTACATTCCGCTGGCGCTCAGACGCGACCCGGCGTTCGGCGGAAGGCTCCCCGAGCTGATCCAGGCGCTGGAACTGCGCGTGGTCGACTGCCGGGACAGAAGGATCAGACAGACCTGCAACACGCTGGTGCGGCGGCTCAAGGGCATCGCCTGAACCAGGCTTTGGAGAATGGGGAGCCGGTGGAGGACACGGCGCAAGCCATCGCGAAACTGACGCGGGCGCGATGGGAGGCGAACGCGCAGTACTGGGTCAAGATCATCCGGGAGCGCCGCGACCGGTACCGGACGGAGCTGACCGACGCCGCCGTCCTGGACGCCGTCGGCGACTGCGCCGGCCTCCGCGTCCTGGACGCCGGATGCGGCGAGGGCTACCTGGCGCGCAGGCTCGCCTCCATGGGCGCCGAGGTCACGGGCGTCGACGCGGCTCAGGGCCTGATCGACGCGGCCTCCTCGCACCCGGCGCAGGGGGGCAAGGCCACGTTCACCCGCGCCAGCGTCGAGGACCTGCCGCTGGAGGACGACCGGTTCGACCTCGTCCTGTGCAACCACCTGTTCAGCCACCTGCAGGACCCGACCCGCGCCATCGGCGAGTTCTCGCGCGTCCTGCGCAGCGGCGGGCGGCTGATCCTGCTGACGCTGCACCCCTGCTTCTACGTGGAGAACGCCGAGCAGGGCGCGGCGAGCAGCGTCCCGGCGGCGCAGTACTTCACCCCGCGCGGCATCGACCAGCGGTTCATGGTGGACGGCCTGGAATCCCCTTCGATGATCACAAGCTGGCTCCGGCCGCTGGAGTACTACGCTGGAACGCTCCGAGACGCCGGATTCGTCATCGCGGACCTGCGCGAACCGCATCCCACGGAGGAGCAGCTGCGGGACGACCCGTGGTGGCGCAAGGGCTTCCCCACGGCCATGTTCATGCTCCTGATCGCGGAGCGCCGTTAGAGTCGTCCCCATGGAGGACGTGCCGGCGGAATTAACGGGGCATCCGGACAGGCTCCGGTGGAACGAGAAGTACGCGGAGTCGTCCGGACCGTCGCGGGCCCACCCGCTCGCCGAGCGCGCGCTGTCGCTCGGCATGCCCGACGGCGAGGTGCTCGACCTGGCGTCCGGGCCGTCCGGCAGCGCCCTGCTGGCCGCCTGGACGGGACGCCGCGTCACGGCCGTCGACATCTCCGAGATCGCCCTCGCGCGGCTCGGCGCGGAGGCCCGGCGGCGCGGGCTCGGCCCGCTGGTCACGCTCGTCCAGGCCGACCTGGGCGCCTGGCGGCCCGGCCCTGACAGGTACGCCCTCGTCCTGTGCACGGGGTTCTGGGACCGCGCCGTGTTCGAGCGCGCCGCCGGGGCCGTCCTGCCCGGCGGCCTGCTGGCCTGGGAGGCCTTCACCGAGGCCGCCCGCCGCGACCGGCCGCGGCTGCCCGCCGAATGGTGCCTCAGACCCGGTGAACCCGCCTCGCTGCTGCCCGACGGCTACACCGTCCTCGACCAGTACGACGACGGCGGCAAGCGCCGCTTCCTCGCCCGCCGCGGCGACTAGCGCCTTTCACTCGGGCCAGAGGGAAGATGTTCCGGCGAGCGGGCGCGTGAAGCAGCCACTCGCCCGCCGGAACACTAGCTCACCTGTCGCAGGACGGCAGAACCGTCATGCGTCAGCCCTGGGGCTCAGTTGCCCAGGTTCTTGAACGCCTCGACCACCGGCGCCCACGGGTCCGGGGTGTCGGAGTCGGCCTGCGCGGGCGCCTCGTCGGCTCCGGCCGACCCGGCCGCGCTGCCGTGCGGGACGTTGCTGTGGCCGCTGCTGTGCGGGACGTTGCTGTACCCGCCGCTGTGCGGGGCGTTGCTGTACCCCCCGCTGTGCGGGGCGTTGTCGATCGCCATGATCAGTTTCCTCCATCTCGATTGCGCCCTGCTGGAAATGATCAGCAGGACCTTGCCCTGGACCGTGCCGCCTTCGGCACGATCCGCAAGGCGCGAGGCGGGGGGCGGGTCAGTCGAGGTCGACGACGACCGGGGCGTGGTCGGACGGGCCCTTGCCCTTGCGGGCCTCGCGGTCCACGTAGGCGGAGGCGACCCGTCCGGCGACGTCCTCGCTCGCGTAGAACAGGTCGATGCGCATGCCCATGTCCTTGTGGAACGCGCCCGCCCGGTAATCCCAGTACGTGTACGGGTGGGGCCCCTTCTCGATCGTCGGGACGACGTCGCGCAGACCGAGGGCCCGCAGGTCGGCGAGCGCCTGCCGCTCGGGAGGCGTGACGTGCGTGGAGCCGACGAAGACGGCCGGGTCCCACACGTCCTCGTCGGTGGGGGCGACGTTGTAGTCACCGCAGGCGACCAGCGGCGTCCCCGCGGCCAGTTCCTCCGCGAGCGCGTCGCGGAGGGCCGCGAACCACGCGAGCTTGTAGGCGTAGTGGGCCGACTCGGGGGTGCGGCCGTTCGGCGCGTACAGCGACCAGACCCGCACGCCGCCGCATGTGGCGCCGATCGCGCGGGCCTCGGGCGCCAGCAGGACGGGCTCGTTCAACGCCATCTGCTCGTCCTCGCCTTCGGCCCCCGCCTCACCCGCGTAGGCGGGCTCGCCCGGAAAGCCGTTCGAGACGTCCTCGATGCCGACCCGCGAGAGGACGGCCACACCGTTCCACCGCCCGTCGCCGTGCGCGGCTGTGGCGTACCCGAGTTCCTCGACCTCCGCGGCCGGAAAGAGGTCCGCCCGGCACTTGGTCTCCTGGAGGCAGACCACGTCCGGCTTCGTCTCGTCCAGCCAGGTGAGAAGGCGCGGGAGGCGTGCCTTGACGGAATTGACGTTCCACGTCGCGAGGCGCATCCCCCAAGCCTGCCATCCGGAAGACCTAGGACGGGGTCAGGTTGCAGTCGGGAACCCAGCCGACGACGCCGGTGGCCATGTTCCGCCCGTAGATCCAGAAGTTGCTGGTCACCCCGTTGTCGCAGGAGTAGTAGTCCCAGGGGCCGCTGCCGCGGATCGCGTCGAACTTCTGCCCCGGATAGCCGAGCCCGACACGGCGGGCGGTGTTCAGGGGGTTGTCCCAGATGACCACGCCGGGAACCCGGAAGTCGGGATACGCGCGGTGGTGCGAGGCCGCGATCCTGCGCGAGGCCGCGGTCCTCAGGCGGCCCTCGGGGTTGGCGTAGGTCGAGCACACCCGGGGCCGGGCCGGCAGTTGGACGCAGACCCGGAACGAGCCGCCCCCGAACCAGTCCGGGGTGTTGACCGACGACGCCCCCATGGGCACGGTCGCGCGCTCCCCCCGGGAGCCGTGCTCCTCCTGACCCGACACCTCGGAGCCGACCGGGGCGTCGCGGATGTCGGCGTGCCATGATCTTTGGCCGGGGTGGTACCAGAGCGTGCCGACGGCGTCCTCCTGCCGGACGGTGCGCAGCGCCCACCAGGGAGCGGCCCTCGATCCGGTGCCGGCCCATCCCCCGAGGGCGGACGGGGCCGGCCGGTGCTCCCGTCCGGCCGACGCCTCGGCCGACGGGACGGGTCCTGTCAGAGCCGCGCTCGCCACGGCGACGACTGCGGGAAAAGCAAGAACGATCTTCTTGGACGGGCGCACGGGCGCTCCTTCCTGCTCGTGGTGGGCGGCGGGGGCGCGGGGCGGCACGACGGGACGGCGCGGCGGCGTCACGGCCGCTCCTGGATGAAGCAGTCCGAGACGTAGCCCTCGACCCTCGTCCTGTTGTTGATCACATAGGTCCAGTGGTCCTTGACGTCGCCGTTCGGGCAGGTCACCGGGTCGGCGAAGCTCTGACCTCCGTTCCAGGTGTAGCCGTCGCCGGGGTTGCCGATCCCGCGGACGCGGCCGTCGAGCCGGGGGGTCGCGCGGATCCTGACACCGGGAACGGTGAAGTCACCGGTGCGATCGGCGACGCGTGCCGGGGCGGCGTGCCGGGCGGCGGGCGCCGGGGAGGCCATGGCGGGCGCCGCCGGAATCGCGGTGATCACGACGGCCAGAGCGCTGACGGTCTTCAACATGGTTCGCCTCGCCTGGAGTGCCGATGGAAACTCTCTTGCCCCTCCACATTGCGGCTACTTAGAGTTAATGGACAACCTCATGGCGTGAACATGCCAGCGATTGAACCGTCAACGGCAGGGGGCGGGAAGCCGCCCTCGGCGCGATGCCGGAGTGGGGAGCCGCCAGGTGACACGGTCAGGCGACGGA
The DNA here is from genome assembly GCF_039540335.1 of Actinomadura verrucosospora. Lineage (NCBI taxonomy): Bacteria > Bacillati > Actinomycetota > Actinomycetes > Streptosporangiales > Thermomonosporaceae > Actinomadura > Actinomadura verrucosospora. The sequence continues at coordinate 99,198 of NZ_BAABEV010000021.1, forward strand.
GGGAAACGGCCCCCGCGGCGCACCGAAGCGCGCGAGGCCGTGGGGCAGGCCCTGGAGGAGGCCGGTTTCCATGCGGCCCGAGGTCTGCGGCCTCCGACCCAGCGCGTGGATCCGCCCAAGGTGGGGGCCGTGGTCGCGCGCCTCGCGGACGCCACCGAGCGGGAGTTGCTGACCTTCGACGATCCGTCGGGCTGCGTCAGGCAGGGCGTGCCCGAGCGCATGCTCCTGCACGCGGCCCAGTGCGTCCGTCGCGCGGCCTCCCAGGTCCCCCGCCTCCGCCAGATCACCTCTCCGCAGGGGCTGGCCCACGACACCGCTCTGGAGACCATCCAGTGGCGCAACGGCGGCGAGGCACGCCTCGTCGAACAGGTCCCCTTCCGCCTGGCCGTGTTCGACCGCACGACGGCCGTCATCCCGCTCGATCTGGACGTCTTCTACAACGGCATGCTCATCATCCGCGACCCCGCGGTGGTCAGGGCGTTGACCCGGATGCACCACAGCTCCTGGATGTCCGGTGACGAACTCGTCACCGACCGCGACCCGGACCAGCCGCCGGCCCACCTGGTCCCGGTCCTGGTCACCCTGCGGGACGGCCTGCCCGACCACGCCGCCGCCGCGCGCCTGGGGCTGTCGGCGCGCACCTACGCCCGGCGGGTCAGCGAACTGCTCACCCTCCTCGGCGCCACGAGCCGTTTCCAAGCCGCGATCACCGCTCAGCGCCGCGGATGGATTTGAACGTCCGTCCGCTGTTACCGGCGGTGTGGAGGCGTGTGTCACCCCTCCGGCGGGGATATCCTGACGCCTTCCCCTGTCCCCTGCCAGACGACACCGCTCCATGCGTGACCGGTAGATTGCGGGTCGGCCTCCTTTACCCGGTTTTCACGCTGTGCTTAGCCCGGCCCTGGAAGGGTGGTCACGGTTGTGGTGTCGTCGAACCCGGAGCAAGTGAGGAAACATGTCCGAGGATGACAAGCCCCGGGGCAAGCCGGCGGTCAAGGCGAAGGCGAAGATCCCGAACGCCCAGAGCATCCGCAGCCCCGAGTTCACCCCGCACGGCATCAGCGCGGGCCGCGGCAGCGGGCTGAACCGGCCGTCCGCGCTGACCGCCAAGGAGGCGAAGAAGCGCCGGCTGATGATGATCGCCGGGATCGTGGTCGTCGCGCTCGCGGTCTCCGGCGGGGTGTACTGGTGGGTCAGCCGCCCCGGCCCGAAGGTCGAGGTGACCGGCAAGTTCGCCGCCGAGCCCAAGGTCGAGATCCCCACGAAGCTGGAGCCGACCAAGACGCTCAAGGTCAGCACGCCGATCAAGGGCGGCGGCCCCGTCGCCGCCGAGGGCGACACCGCCTACGTCCAGTTCGCGACCTACAAGTGGTCGAGGGCCAAGGACGAGGAGAACTCGCGGGTGAAGAGCACCAGCGAGAAGGTCCGCTCGTCCTACGAGGAGGGCCAGCAGCAGGGCGGCGGCGGCCCGATGCACCTCGTCATCGGCAAGAGCGGGCTCAAGGACATCGACAAGAGCCTCGTCGGCAAGTCCGCCGGAAGCCGGCTCGTCATGCAGCTCCCGCCGTCCAAGGAGCTCACCCAGCTGAGCCCGCAGCAGATCACCGACAAGGACGCGATCCTCTTCATCATGGACGTCCAGGCGGTCGTCCCGAAGAGCCAGCAGCCGCAGGGCACCGCGCAGAAGCTGGACGACAAGTCGCTGCCCAAGGTCGAGGACAAGGGCGCCGGCAAGGAGCCCAAGGTGACGGTCCCGGACGCGGACGCGCCCAAGAAGCTCCAGGCCAAGACCCTCGTCGCGGGCAACGGGCCCGCGCTGGCCAAGGGCGACGAGGCGGTCGTCAACTACACCGGCAAGATCTGGAAGTCCGGCGACAAGTTCGACTCCAGCTGGGACAACAAGCAGCCCGCGACGTTCCCGATCGGCATGGGGCAGACCATCCCCGGCTTCGACAAGGGGCTCACCGGCGCGAAGGTCGGCAGCCGCGTGCTGCTCGTCCTGCCTCCGGACGAGGGCTACGGCAAGAAGGGCAGCCCGCCGAAGATCAAGGGAGACGACACCCTGGTCTTCGTGGTGGACATCCTCGCGAAGGTCTACAAGTGACCTGACCCAGGCGCGGCCGTGCGCGAGAGCGGCGGGGCACCCGGTCGGGTCCCCGCCGCTCGGCTTTTCCCGAAAGGCCGCACGCTGCGACATCCGTCACGACAACCGGCGAGGCGGATTGCCCGTCCTCCTTTGGGAGAGCGCGGATGCGCATTGGCGGCCGACGCACGGATTCCCTCAGGTATCGTCTGTAACGCAATAAACACGGGGGGCTTGTGAGCGACAGCGAGAAGATCCCGGAGCGCCAGGAACGCTCCGGGACGGGCCAGGCGGACCGGCGCGAAAGCGAGGCCGGGGCACCGGCCGGCACGGACGGTCCCGCGACCGCCACGCTGACCGCGGACACCGAAGCCGCCACCGGAGAAACCGCCGGTGACGCCGAATTCGTCGACGAGGGCGACATATCTCGAAACGGCGATAAGGAGCCCGAAGAGGCCGCCGGCGCGAGCGGGGGACCCGATTCGCCCCCCGCCGATAACGCCACGGCCTCCGCCGATTCCGGCCCCGGCGCCGACGAACCCGCCACCGAGGCGCCGACCGCCCCCGCGGAGGCCGCCCCCGAGAACGACGCCGCCGCGTCCGACCAGGCCACCGCGCCCGACGTGATCGCGACGCCCGGCGAGACGCCCGCGTCCCACGAGCCCACCGCGCCCGACAACGACTCCGCGACCGGCGAAGCGACCGCCCCGGGCGAGGTGACCGCATCCGACGGACCCGCCGAGTCCGGCCAGCCCGACGCACCCGTCGAGGCCACGCCCGCTGCGGCCACCGCGTCCCGCGAGGCCACCGCGTCCGCCGAGGCCGCGCCCGGCGAGGCCACCGCTACGGGCGAGGCGACCACGCCCGGCGAGGTGACCGCATCCGCCGAGGGGGCGCCTGGCGAGGTGGCCGCGTCTGGTGACGGTGGCGCGGCGGGTGGGGCGGCCGCGTCCGATGAGGCGGTTGTGACCGGTGATGTCGCCGCGTCTGGTGATGCCACCGCGGTTGATGGTGTCGATGGGGCCGTCACCGGAGATACCAAGAGCATGGCCGCCGCCTCGAAGCGCGACTCGACCCCGCGCGGCTCCCAGGCCGGGGGCCCGCCGCCCGGGTCCGGACCCGGGCGCGGCAAGGGCGGCGGGGGCAAGGGGCCCGGCAAGCCGCGCAGCCGCAGGTCGCGGTTCCTGCGCCGTGCGCTGTTCCTCATCCTCGGCTTCATCGGGTTCTGCATCGCCGCGTTCGGCGTCGCCTACCTGTTCACGCCGGTGCCGTCGGCGCAGGAGCAGGCGATCGCGCAGGGGCCGACGTTCTACTACTCCGACGGCAAGACGCAGATCGCCAAGACCGGGATGAACCGGGACGCGGTCAAGCTCGACAGGATCCCCGAGAGCACCCGGGCCGCGGTGATCGCCGCGGAGAACCGCAGCTTCTACGACGACCCCGGGGTGTCGGTCCAGGGCACGGCGCGGGCGCTGTGGTCCACCGCCACCGGCAAGCAGCTGCAGGGCGGCTCGACGATCACGCAGCAGATGGTCCGCAACTACTACGGCGGCATCGGCAAGGACCGCTCGGTCACCCGCAAGCTCAAGGAGATCATGGTCTCCCTGAAGGTGGGCCGGGAGAAGGACAAGGACTGGATCCTCGAGCAGTACCTCAACACCATCTACTTCGGCCGCGACGCCTACGGCGTGCAGGCCGCCGCGCACGCCTACTACGACAAGGACGTCTCGAAGCTGACGCCGGCGGAGGGCGCCTACCTCGCCGCCGCGATCCAGCAGCCGAGCAACTTCGCCGACCCGACCGGCCCCCGCCGCGCCTACTCCGAGCAGCGCTGGCGCGCGATCCTCGGCAACATGGTCCGGGACGGGGCGCTCACCCAGTCCGAGGCGGCCTCGCTGACCTTCCCGGCCCCCGGCAAGGAGAAGATCACCGACGTCCTCAAGGGCCAGCGCGGCTACATGGTGAACGTGGCCAAGAAGGAGCTCACCGAGCGCCGCGGCTACAGCGAGGACGAGATCAACCGCAGCGGGCTGAAGATCACCACGACGTTCGACAAGCGGCTGATGGACGCGATGAAGCAGGCCGTCGCGAACAACGCCCCGAACGGGATGAGCAAGAAGATCCGAACCGGCGTGGTGTCGGTCGACCCGAAGACCGGGCAGGTGGTCGCCTTCTACGGCGGCCGCGGCTACCTGGAGGAGGCGCTGAGCAGCGCCTTCGGCGACTGGGCGCAGGCCGGGTCGGGGTTCAAGCCGATCGCGCTGGCGGCCGCGCTGGACGACGGGAAGACGCTGTCCACCAGCTACGACGGCAGCTCCCCGCAGTACTTCCACGGCGCGTCCATCCACAACGACAGCAACGAGAACTTCGGGACGGTCAACCTCGTCACCGCCACCGAGCACTCGATCAACACGGCCTACGTCAACCTCGGCCAGGACATCGGCAACAAGAAGATCGCCGCGATGGCCGAGAAGATGGGCATCCCGGCGGCGCGGATGAATCCCGAGCAGCGGGACGCCGCCACGTTCCCGCTCGGCATCGTGTCGCTGCACCCCGTCGAGCAGGCCAGCGTGTACTCGACGTTCGCCTCCGAGGGCGTGCACCGGACGCCGTTCGTGGTGAAGTCGGTCACCGACAACGAGAACCACAAGCGCACGTTCACCGAGAAGGGCGAGCGGGCGTTCAGCCAGCAGGTCGCCCGCGACGCCACCTACGCCCTCCAGAAGGTCGTGCAGGGCGGCACCGGCACCGGCGCGCAGCTGCCCGACGGCCGCGACGTCGCCGGGAAGACGGGCACCACCGACGAGGGCCGCGCGATCTGGTTCAACGGGTTCATCCCGCAGATGGCGACGACGGTCGCGATGTTCCGCAGCGACGGCAAGCCGCTGAACATCCCCGGGTACGGCGCGTACGGCGGGCAGCTCCCGGCCCAGATCTGGCGCTCGTACATGGCGGACGCGGTGAACATCAAGGGCTACGAGCCCGACTCGTTCGGGGAGCCGTCGATGACCCCCGGCAGCGGCTGGGGCGGCCCGACGCAGGACACTCCCCCGAGCGGCCCGCAGCCGCCGGACACGCGCGGCCCGGTCCGGCCGCCGCCGTCCACGGAGCAGCCCGACCTTCCGACGCCCCCCACCGACCTGCCGACCATCATCCCGCCGCAGGATCCCGGCGGGGGCGACCCCGGTGGCGGACCGGGCGGCGATCCGGGCGGCGGACCGGGCGGCGACCCCAACGGCGGAACCGGCGGCGGACCGCTGGGCGGGACCGGCGGGTAGCCGCCCCCGCGGCCCCTCAGTCGCAGGCCTTGCCGATGACGGCCGGCGTCTCCCTGATCACGCTGTCGAGCCGGGAGACGTCGCCGTCGCCGACCCCAGGCGCGGCCTCGCGGAGCCTGCCCGCCTCCGCCTTCAGCGCCTTGCCCAGGTCGGCGTCGTCGGCCTGCTTCGCGAGCCCGTCGACGCGTCCGGCGAGCTGCTCGGTGGCCTGCCGCCACTGCGCGGGCTCGGCCGCCGGAACGCTCCGCACCTGGGTGACGTACTGCTGGAACGCCTTCTTCGTGTCGGTGCACACCTGGGCGGAGTTGCCGCCGCCCAGCGCCCCGCACCCGCTGAGGGCGCCGAGCACCAGCGCGCCGCCGGCCAGCGTCCGAACCACCCGGTACCGCATCGCACCCTCCCCTTGATCCCCGTTCGGCTCCGCATATACTTCCGCATGAGGTCATGAGCGCCAGCGCGAAGCCCCGGCTTGCTGGCCGGCAACCCTTCGTCCGCGATGGGGTGCCCCGGGTGAGGACCTGGCCGGACGCGCACCGCGTTCCGGCAAGCGCGGATCCCGGCCGGCATCCCGGGGTCCCTGACCCCGGAAGGTCCAGGCATGCCCACGCTGCTCGCCCGCTCCCCCATCACGCCTGCTGTGACGCGCCCGGAGGGGGTCCGGGTTCGCCCGATTCCCCGCGTCATCGGAGCGGACGTCCCGGTCCCGGTGCGGGACGGCCGCCGCGTCCCCTACGCCAACTTCGACTACGCGGCCAGCGCGCCCTGTCTGGAGGCGGTGCACGAGGCCGTCGCCCGCGCGCTGCCGTACTACAGCAGCGTGCACCGAGGCGCGGGGTACGCGTCGCAGGTCACGACGTCCGCCTACGAGGACGCGCGGGAGACCGTGCGGTCGTTCCTCGGCGCGTGGCGGCGCGCGGCCGTGGTCTTCACGCGCAACACCACCGACTCGATGAACCTGCTCGCGCACGCCGTCCCGGCCGGGACGAGCGTCGTCGTCTTCGAGAGCGAGCACCACGCGTCCCTGCTGCCGTGGAAGCGCGCCGTGCGCCTCCCGGCGCCCGCCACCCCGGCCGAGGCGCTGTCGGCCGCCGACCGCGCGCTGCGCGCGTGCCCGATCGGGTCGCGGCTGCTCGTCGTCACCGCCGCGTCCAACGTCACCGGCGAGCTGTGGCCGATCGAGGAGCTCGCGCACGTCGCGCACCGCAACGGCGCCCGCATCGCGGTCGACGCGGCGCAGCTCGTCCCGCACCGCCCCCTGGACATGACCGCGCTCGGCCTCGACTACGTCGCGTTCTCGGGGCACAAGCTGTACGCGCCGTTCGGTGCGGGCGTGCTCGCCGGACGCGCCGACTGGCTGCGCGCCGCCGAGCCCTACCTCAGGGGCGGCGGCGCCAGCGCCTCGGTCGGGGAGACGACCCGGTGGGCGCCCTCCGCCGAGCAGCGGCACGAGGCGGGCTCCCCGAACGTCCTCGGCGCCCTCGCGCTGGCCGCCGCGTGCGAGACGCTGACCCCGGCCTGGGACGACCTGGCCGTCCGGGAGGAGGCGCTGGTGGAACGGCTGCGGTCGGGACTCGCGGCGCTCCCCCACGTCAGGGAGCTGACGCTGTGGGGCGAGCGGGCGCCGCGCGTCGGGATCGTGTCGTTCACCGTGGACGGCTGGAACGCGCGGGACGTGGCGCTTACGCTGTCCGACGAGCATGGCATCGGCGTCCGCGACGGGAAGTTCTGCGCCCACCCCTTCGTCCGGCACCTGCTGGGCGAGGACCGGAGCGCCGTCCGCGCGAGCATCGGCATCGGGACGGAGGAGGAGCACATCGACCGGCTCCTCGCCGCCCTCGCCGCGTTGACTGCGCGCTGACAGCCTCTGACCTGCGAACTCCCGCGCGCAGTCAGATGATTATGCTCTTTGGTCCTGTTCGCCCATGTAGCGTAGGCAGTCGCGCGGGGACGAGCACGCTAGAAACAGGGGGTGGCGACCGTGGCCGACGCGTGGCGACCCACGTCGGAACTGGAGCACCGACTGCAGGAGACCGTACGGGCCGGCGACCAGGAGAGCTACTTCCGCCTCCTCGGGGACGCCGACCTCGTCGTTCCCGTCCCGCCCGACCTGGTGGACGGCGTCCTCGCGGGGGAGGCGCAGCCGTCGTGGCCCACCCAGGAGGAGGACGGCCGGATCCACGTCCTGGCCTACACGTCGGCGGCGGCGATGCGGGCGTGCCTCGGGCCGTCCTACCAGCACTTCATGACGGTGCGGTTCGGCGACATCGCCGAGACCTGGCCGGACGACCGCTGGTGGCTCGCCGTCGACGTTCCCGCGCGCGGCGTCCCCGCCGCGCTGCCGATCGAGGCGCGGCTGCCGTCCTGGTTCGTCCGGCAGGTCGCCGACGGCGACGGCCGCCCCCCGCAGGTCGGCCGCGCGTCCCCGCCGTGGGAGGAGCTGCGCGACCAGCACCGCGAGCTGCCCCGCGAGGCGCCGCGCCCGGAGTTCCAGCCGGCCAACGACGTCGAGCGCGAGCTGCTGCGGGCCGCCGCGAACAACGACCACGACCTGTTCCTGCAGACGCTGGCGGCCACCGACGTGCTGCTGCCCGTCCCGGACGACATGGACTTCTCGCTCCGTCCGGGCCGTCCCGGCTTCCCGTGGCAGACCCGTGAGGTCGACGGCTCCACCGTCGTCCCGGTCTTCACCTCGCCGGAGCGGCTGGCCGAGGCGTCCGGGCCCGGCACCGAGCACATCGCGCTGCCGTTCACCGTCGTGCTGCGCTACTGGCCGGACCCCGACTGGCTCCTCGCCATCAACTCCGGCTCGCCCGCGGGCGGCACCGTCCTCGCGCAGCAGCTCCCCGGCCTCGCCACCTGGGCCGACCAGCGCGCCGCCCAGCGGATGACGGACCGCTTCGAGCCCCAGAACGACATCGAGCAGCGCCTCTTCGACGCGGCCCGCCGCCGCGACACCGAGACCTTCTTCAAGATCATTCTCGGCGCCCAGGTGCTCGTCCCCGTGGACGCCGAGACCCCGTGGGGCATCGTCCCCGGTGACCCCGACTTCCCGTGGCGCCCCGTCCGCGTCCACGGCCGGACGTCGATCCAGATCTTCACGTCGCTGAGGTGGATGAACGAGGCGATCGGCACGTCGCGCTTCATCATGCCGAGCCTGCTGGAGATGGTCACCGCCTGGCCGGACGCCTCGTGGACGCTCGTCCTCAACCCGGGCACGCCCATCGACGCGTCCATGCCGGGCGAGCAGGTCCGCACCCTCAGCGGCCCGCCCGCTCCCCCGTCCGCCGCGACCCCGCCGCCCCCGGCCGCGCCCTCGGTGCCGGTCGCCCCCGCCGCCCCGGCCGACCTGCGCGCGTCCGGCCCGGGCCGCCACGCGGGCCCGCCCGTGCCGGACGAGCCCGCCGTCCCCGCGCCCGTGGAACCGGGCCGCCACCACGCCGGAGCGCCCGGCGGCCCCGCGCAGCCCGGCCTTCCCGAAGCCGTGCCCCCGGCCCCCGCGCACTTCGGCGAGGCGCCCGCTCCCCGCCCGGCCGACGAACCCCGCGCTCCCCTGCCCGGCGTTCCGGGAGAAGCGGCCCGCCGCCTCGCGGACCCGTCCAGCACCGCCGTCGACCCGGGCCACATGCCCGGCCTTGAGCCAGCGGCCGCGCCCAGCCCGTCCGGCGAGGTCGCGGAGCCGGACCCCCCGGGCCCCGGACCGGCCGTGCCGGAAGACGCGGGCGCCCCTCTCGGAGACGCGCGCGGAACGACCAGCCCCACCGGCGGCTTCGCGGAGCCCGGCCTCCCGCCACCCGCGTCCCAGAACACCGGTCCCCTCAGTGCCGCGCCAGGTGACGCCGGCACCCCCACCCCGCCTGGCGGCGCCGCAGAGCCTGGTCTTCCCGGGCCCGCGCCTCAGCACCCCGAGACACCGGCCACCGGGCCGAGCGCGCCAGAAGAACCGGGCCGCACGCACGCTGACCTGCCCGTCACCACCGCTCTTGGCACGGCCACGCCATCCGGCGACGCCGCAGAGCCGGGCGTTCCCGGGCCTGCGCCTGAGAACAGCGGGCCTCTCGACGCCAAGCCCGGCCTGCCAGACGACGCGGGCCGTCCCTACACGGCCGCACCGAGCACGGCCCCTTCCGACACGTCCGGCCCGTCCGGCGGCGGCCCTGAGCCGAGCCTTCCGGAAACCGCCTCTCAGATTCCCGCCACGCCCGCCGGTCGTCCCCACATCGACGCGCCTGCCCCTGGCACGACCACTCCGTCCGGCGGAGTTGCAGCACAAGGCAGCGAGCCGCCGACCAGCGGATCGGGCGCGCCAGAGAGCACGACTGCGGTCCCGGGATCGGATGCGCCCGCCGCCCCCGCACCTGGGGCGACCACCCCGTTCGGCGGAGTCGCAGAGCCTGGGCTTCCCGGGGTCGGAGCTCTAAGCAGCGAGCTGCCTAACACCGGATCGGGCGCGCCGGAGGACGTAAGTCCCCACCCAGGCGCGACGGCACAAGGCTCCACGACGGCGGGACCAGGGCCGGACGCGCCCGCCGCCCCGCCTGGCACCGGCGTTCCTCAGGGCACCGGGCCTTACGGTGCCGCGCCTGGCCTTCCCGGTGACGGGTCTCAGGGCAGCGAGCCGCCCAACACGGGGCCGGACGCGCCCGGTGTGCCGTCCGGCACGGGTGCCACCGGATCGCTCGGTGCCGCGCCCGCCCCCGGGGCCGGACGAGGCGGCGGCCTGCCGGAAGGCGCCGACCGCCGTGTCGCGGGGCCCGTCGCACCTCACGAGGTGGCGCGCACCGGTCAGGACGCGGGCGTCCAGAGCAGCGAACCTCCCGGCGCCCCATCTGGCGCCCCGGGAGAAGCGGCGCCGGGCGGCCTCGCGGCGGTCCCTCAGGACGCTGCACACCCTGGCCAGGCGGAGGCAGGCGGGGGCGAGGACGGCGCGCCCGCCGGAGAGCCGGGGGCGGGACGGTCGCTGCACGCCGTCGAGGAACCGGAGCCCGCGTTCGAGCCGGGGAACCGGATCGACCAGGAGCTCTACGAGGCGGCTTCCGGCGGCGACTCCGACGCGTTCCTGCGGGTGCTGCTGAACGCGAACGTGCTCGTGCCGATCCCCGATGACGCGCCGCTTGAGGTGACGCCCGTCCAGCGGGAGTTCCGGTGGGACGCGGCGCTGCGGGACGCGGTGTCCGTCCAGGTGTTCACGTCGATGGTCCGGTTGCGGGAGGTTCTGCCGCAGTCCCGGTTCGTCTACGCCGACTTCCGGGAGCTGATCGGCGCGTGGCCCCGGGAGGACTGGGCCATGGTGCTCAACCCGGGGACCCACATCGGGGCGTCGCTGCACGGCGACCAGGTGCGGTCGCTCAGCGAGTGGGCGGTGCGGGTCGGGCTCGTGCAGGCGCGGCCGGAGGTTCCGCTGCCGCCGCCGCGGCGGGAGCCGGTGCCGCAGGCGCCCACCGACCCCGAGGACCGCGTCTCGTCGCCGGCCATCATGCAGAAGGTCGTCCCGCACAGTCACGTCTCCTGGTACCTGGAGCAGGGGTACGACCGGGTCGGCGGCTTCGTCCACTCCACGAACGACGTGGCCGAGTTGCAGACGCCCTCCCAGCTCTACGAGGCGCTGGGGCTGCTGTTCCCCGACTCCTCGTTCTCCCTCGACGACGAGGGCGTGTACGTCATCCGGTGGCCGGCGTACTGCCCCGACCTGTACCGCGTCCCGTTCGGCGGGCGCGACGAGGAGGAGATGGCGTCCTGGGGCGAGTCCGGCTGGGTCATCGAGCGGCCGCCGTTCACGGGGAGCGGCTTCGCGCCGGGAAGCGCCGGGTCGATCCGCGAGTACAAGGTGACCAGCGTCCGGCTGCCGTACGGAGCGGAGATGTACTACATCGGCAGGGACCGGTCGGAGCGGTTCATCGCGATGTACGACCCGGACCGGCTCGCCTGGCTGCGGCCGGACGCCGGCGCCGAGGCGTGGGACGGACGGACGGAGGCCGCGCAGTGATCCGGGACGGGTACGTCGCGCGGTGGCTCGGCCGCGACTTCGAGGCCGCGCCGGGCGCCGACGGCGAGATCAGGCTGTACGCGCCCGGGCTGACGGACGGGTTCGAGGAGCTGCGCCCGGGGCGCTTCCGCCGCATCGTCCCCGCGTCCGAGGTCGAGGAGCTCCGCTATGTCCGGACGACGTGCCGCTGGCGCGGCGAGCGCTTCGTCATCGTCGGGGAGCACGAGACGTGGCTGCGGGTCGAGTACGCGGGCGGGCGGGCCCCGGTCGCCGAGAGCCTCGGGCTCGACCGCGTCGACCAGGGCATCTGGCAGGCCTGGGCGCCCGGGTCGGAGATCGAGGACGTCCGGGAGGAGTTCGTCTGACCGGGCGGGGTTGATTTGCCCCTTGGATCCGTGTTCGCATGTGTGCCGAGGCGATCCCTCGGACGGAAGCGCTCAACGGCGACGCGACGGAGGTGCGGCGGCAGTGATCTGCCGAGCGACGGTGAAACCGATCTTTGTTGGGCTCGGCACGGCGGCCATCCTCGCCGCCGGCGGCGCGTCCGCCGTGGCCGACGAGACGCCCTCCCCCTCAGGGTCGGATCCCGCGTCCCCCGCGACCGGCAAGCTCACGGTGGACGTCGCCTCCACGGCGGCCAGGCTGGACCCGGGCGGCTCGCTCGACATCACGACGACGGTCACCGCCGTCGGCGGCGACGTGGCGAACATCAAGGTCACCAACATCACGGCGACCCTCAAGGGCACGGCGGTGACCGGTGACTGCGGCGCGCCGTTCGAGTCGGCGGGGTGCGCCGTCGGCGACCTCGCCGCCGGGAAGAGCGGCACGCCCGTCACATCGCATGTGACGGTCCCGAAGGAGGGGCCGAAGGAGACGGCGGTCTACACGATCATCGTGACCGTCGACGCGACCGACCTCGCCCCGGTCGCCGGGACCACGACGTTCAGGTACGTCGTCCCGTCCAAGCCGCCGCCCACGAAGACGCCGACCCCGACCCCCTCGAAGACGCCCACGAAGTCGCCGTCGCGCAAGCCCACGAAGCCGTCGCCCACGCCCTCGCACTCCACGTCCTCCAGGACGTCGCACGGCGGGTCCGGCAGTGGAAGCGGCTCCTCGGGGAGCGGGAACGGCACGGGGACGAACGGGTCCGTGCAGACGTCGCCCAACGCGTCGTTCGAGCCGCAGAACCCGCAGGTGGCGTTGCCGTCCATCCAGGCGCCCAACCCGTCCGTCGCGCCGAGCCCGGCGCCCGGGGCGGAGACGCCGCAGAGCCGCCTCCAGGGCAACCAGGCGCCCGTCGCGCAGGATCTGACGTTCGAGCGGATGGCCAGCACGCAGATCGCCTGGCTGGCGGCGCTGATGGTGGCGTTCTCGCTGCTGCTGACGCAGCTGCGCCTCGGCCGCCGCCGCGCGCCGGTGGGGGCTCCGCGGCGGCCCCGGGGAACGCACCGCCGACCGCGGGGCGGCATGTTCGGCCGCTGATCTCCGCCGCGCGCGCCCTTCACCCGGGCGATCAGCGCAGCTCACGCGCTGGTCACGCTTTCGACGGGTGGCTCGCGTTCGTTGGAGGCATGCCCCGAGGAACTCGACCGCCGGTACCCCGCACCCCATCGGGCTCCGGAAACGGCGGATTCTCGAATGAGAATCTCACAAACGCCTTTCCGGGGCGCGGAGAACGGGACCGGAAATACTCACGCACGGCGACGCCAAGGGTCCGAGCCTATGCGAACCGTCTCCCGGCGAAACCGATGAATGACGACAAGAACCGCGTAGGCCGTGAGGCGGTTCGGCACCGGCGGGCCCGTTCCAAGGCAAGCGAATACCCCTGTTCACGCAGCGCGCCTTGACGATCGTCGGCGGGCGGGCGGCGCGTCCGGCGAAACGGCGGCGACCGCGCGCCGTTCCTTCGGCAATCAGGGGCCCGGCCCGGCAACTCGCCGGACGGAAGCGGTTTGAGGCTCCCGGGAATGGTTACTTTCCCGGAGCGGCTGTTCCTTGCCAGCGCCCTTGCTGCCCCCGGAAGAGGTGACCGGTAATGGAAATTCGGACAAACGGTGACGTACCGAACCAGGACGAGATCGTTGAGCTGCGCGCCCGAGCGGAGGCCGGCGACCGGAACGCGGCCGGACGCCTCGGCGAGCTCCTGGCGAAGCACGGCGACCTGGCAGCCGCTCTGGACGTGTGGGCCCGCGCCTACGGCGACGCCGCGCCGACGACGAGGCGGCTGGCCGAACTGCTGGCCGACCGCGGCGACCTGAGGGCCGCCGTGGAGGTGTGGCAGTTCTCCGACCCGGTCCGGCAGAACCCGTCCGGCCTCCACGAGGAGTTCATGGCGGGCCTCGACATCGAGGAGCGCGTCGACTGGGACGACGACCCGGAGGACTGGGCGTTCATGGAAAGGGAGCGGCTGGCCCGGCTCCTGGCCGACCGGGACGACGAGGCCGCCGTCGCGTAGCCGCCGGCGCGGCGCCCCTCCCCGCCAGGAGGCGCCCTCCGCGTGAGGGCACGGCGGGCGAGCGGCGGCCGCGGCGGCCGCGGCGGCGTCGAGACGCTCGACCCCGCTCAGATTGGCCGGAATTCCATTTATGGATGTCCTCATTTTCGGCCGCCCGGCACATCCCCGGGACCAGGTTGGACATTGTCCAAATTGACCGTCCGGACGATACTCGCCGCGAGAGCGGAAGGGTGCCGAGCCAAAGGGCGAGAAGAAGTCGATCTTGGGCTGTAATGTCGTCCTGCTGTTCGGCCTTCGCTGGGAACGCGCTGCCGGCCAGGTGGCGGCGTCTCCGGCAAGACCCCCCATCGAGGACGAGGAATGCACCCTTGAATCGACGTTCCAGGTCGGCCATGGTCGCAGCGACCACCCTGCTCGCCTTCGCCTTCGCGGCCCCGGCCGCGTCAGCGGACGGAACCGATCCCGCCGCGGTGGTGCCGGTGTCGGGCACCAGCGCCCTGCCGCAGGGATGCGGGCTGCCCGAGGGCGACGGCTATGTCCTGAACCCGAACACCGAGGTCCAGCCCATGGTGGCGCGGGACCCGAAGCGGCCGTGGCGTCTCGTCACGGTGTACCAGCAGGACAGGTGGAACCGGTACGGCGGTAACGGGACCGGCACCGCCGTGTCCGACGACTACGGCGCGACCTGGCGCCGGTCGGCGAACCAGCCCGCGTTCTCCCGGTGCGACGGCGGCACCGCCGCCAACGGCGGGGACTACGACGTCACGACGGACCACTGGGTCACGATGACACCGTCCGGCGCGGCGGTGGCCGCGTCGTTCTCGCTTTCGCGCACCGGCGAGGTGACGGCGATCCTGGTCTCGCGGTCCGGTGACGGCGGCGACCACTGGGGCGCCCCGGTGACCCTGCAGCGCGACGACGACGCGCGGTTCTTCAACGACCGCCCGGCGATCACCGCCGACCCGTACCACCCGGGCACGGTCTACGCGGTGTGGGACCGGGTCGACACCCAGCCGAGCGGCGCCTGGGTGCAGCCGGTCTACATGGCGAAGTCGACCGACGACGGGCGCACCTGGACCACGAAGAAGGTGTACGACTTCCCGGCCAACAGCGGTGTCATCGGTACCGAGCTGGTGCCGATGGCCGACGGGACGCTGCTGATCGGCATGCACCACGAGACCGACACCGCCGCGGCCACCCAGGTCATCCGCTCGACCGACGGCGGCGCCACGTGGTCCGCGCCGACGCTGAACGTGGCGGCGCCGATGGCGGTGGGCACCCGGATCCCCGACCCGGACGACTCGGGTGACCCGGTGCGCAACGCCACGCTCCCGCTGCTGGCGGCCCGTCCGGGCAGCAAGGTGGTGAACGCGGTCTGGCCGAGCCAGGACGCCGACGGCACCTTCCACGTCGCGTACGCGCGGTCCGCGGACAACGGGAAGACCTGGTCCGCCCCGGTCCGGGTGGACAAGACGCCCACCGGCTCCGCCGCGGTGCCGGCGATCGCCGTGTCCCCCGGCGGCACCGTGGCGATCACCTACTACGACTTCCGGAACAACACGTCCGCCGCCACCCTCCCCACCGACTTCTGGGCCGTGACCTGCGCGGACGACTGCACGAAGCCCGCGTCGTGGCGCGAGCGGCACATCGAGGGCCCGTTCAACGCGCGCACGGTGCCGGCGACGAGCTCCGGCCGGATGCTCGGTGACTACACCGGCCTGGTCTCGACCGGCTCGTCCTTCGTGGCCGTCTACGGCGTGGCCACCGGCCAGGCCGCCAACCCGGTGGACATCCACAGCGCGACCTTCTACAACTGACCGGCCTGATGCGGCCCTCCTGCGCTGGAAGCGCAGGAGGGCCGCACCCTTTTCCGGCCTTCGGACGGCCCCGCTACCGCATCAGGGTGTGGCAGGCGATCGCGGCGGCCGCGGTGACGTTCAGGGAGTCGACGCCCGCGGACATGGCGTCCCCACTCATGGGGATGCACACCGGCTCGTCGGCCTCGTCCAGCCAGTGGGACGAGAGGCCGTCGCCCTCCGAACCGAGCAACAGGGCCACGCGGTCGCCCATGGACGCCTTCTCTATGGGCGTGGCGGTCTGGTCGGGGGTCAGGGCCAGCAGGGTGAAGCCGGCGGCGCGCAGCCTGCCGAGGTCGTCGTGCCAGTTGGCCATGCGGGCGTAGGGGATCGCGAAGACCGCGCCCATGGACACCTTCACCGCCCGGCGGTAGAGGGGATCGGCGCACCTCGGCGACAGGACGACCGCGTCGATGCCCAGGGCGGCGGCGCACCTGAAGATGGAGCCCACGTTCGCGTGGTCGACGAGATCCTCCAGGACGAGGACGCGCCGCGGCGGCCGAGCGTGCGGCGCGGGGACGTCGGCGCGGTCGACGACCTCCTCGGGGACGGCGGCGCGGCGGGCCGGGGCGAGGACGGCGTCGACGGACGGCAGGGGAAGGCGCTCCAGCGAGGCCAGGGCGCCGCGGTGCACCTGGAAGCCCGTGAGGGACTCCATGGTGGCGTCGTCGACCAGGTAGGCGGGGGCGTCCACGCCGTCCAGCAGGTCGGCCAGCGGTTCGGCCCAGCGCCGTGCCATCAGCAGCGACCGGACGGGGTATCCGGCGCCGACCGCGCGGCGGATCACCTTCTCGCCCTCGGCGACGAACAGGCCGTGCTCGGCCTCCAGGCTCTTGCGGAGGTTGACGTCGCGGAGGCGGACGTAGTCCGCGAGGCGCGGGTCGGCGGGGTCGGAGACGGGGATCAGGCTGGCCATTCCCCAAGTCTGCCGCCGGGCGGGCGGTGCCCCGGCTGCGCGGCGGCCGGATCCGGCCGCGGAAGGGGACTGAATCAGGTTCTAGAGAGGGATTCGCGTACGCTCGTACCCCTCCGATCGCTGGGCGCGGCGGCCGTGCGCGCCGCCAGGTTCGTCCGGGCTCACGCTCATGACCTGCGTCATTAGCAGTTTTGAGTCCTTTGTAACCTCTGGGGCGTACTACTACAGTGCCGGGGAACATCGGCCGGTTTCAGGTGAATCGAGGGCAGCCGTGAGCGGACGTCATCGCAATGACTTCCCCGGAGGGACGGGTGAAGGCGGGTACGACCCGTCCACTCCCGTCTTCGGGCCGGCCAATGACGGGTCGTCCGACTGGTTCGGAGGGCGGGAGGGCCAGGGCCCGCCGCTCGCCCAGCCCCCGGCGGGCCCGCAGGGCGCCCCGCCCGGCACGGCGCCGGGCGCGCCCGGCGAGACGCCCGAGTGGTTCACGCCCCGGCAGTCCTCCGAGCAGCCCGTCTACGGCCAGGGCCGGTACGGGGAGGAGCCGAGGACCGCGTCGCCGCAGGGCCCTGCCCCGGCGTCCTCGCCGCTGGCCGGGACGGGTTACAGCGAGTACGACGCCATCGGCGGGTCGGACGGCGGCCAGACCGGATTCTTCGGCGGCTCCGGCGGCTCGGGTGACTCCGGCGGCTACGGCGGCGGATCCGGTGGTTCGGGCGGTTCCGGCGGTTCGGGCGGCTACGAGTACGGGCGCCGCAGGCGCAAACGCAGCGCGACCGCGCTGATCGGGCCCATGGCCGGCGCCGTGGGCCTGGCGCTGCTGCTCGGCGTGGGCGTCTACGCGTTCGCCGAGAGCGGCGGCGGCTGCTCCGGCGACGGCGCGATGGACCTGTCCGTGGCGGTCGCGCCCGACATCGCGCCCGTGGTGGAGAAGGCCGCCGGACGGTTCAACGACGGCAAGCACAAGGTCGACGGCAAGTGCGTCAGGGCGACCGTGAAGAGGACCGAGCCCTTCTCGGTGACGACGCTGCTGTCCGGGCAGGCCGTGGCGAACGACCGGCCGGACGTGTGGATCCCCGACTCGTCCCTCTGGATCTCGCTGGCGCGGACCGAGGGCGACAACGGCGACAAGAGCGGCGTCGTGTCCACCAAGACCTCCCTCGCGACGAGTCCGATCGTGGTCGGGTTGCCGCGGACGCTCGCGGTGGAGCTGAAGAAGCAGGGCATCACCGCCAGCCCGTCGTGGGACAACCTGCTGAAGGCCGCGGGCGGCGTGGCGGGCGGCGCCGTCACCAAGAACCAGATGATCCCGGCGGGGTCGGTGCGGCTCGTCGTGCCCGACCCGATGCGCAACGCCGCGGGCATGGGCTCCCTGATGGTCACGAGCACGCTGCTGGCGAACGACCCGAACCGGGACTCGATCTTCACCGGCATCGTGCGGACCGTCCGGGAGAGCACCGTCCCGAACGTCAAGGCGGAGTTCGAGCACTTCCGCAAGGACCGCACCGGCAAGCAGCCGATCTCGCTGTCGTCGGAGCAGGCCCTCTACTCCTACAACCGGAGCAGGCCCGCCGAGCCCGCGGTCGCGCTGTACCCGATCGAGGGCACGCTGTCGATGGACTACCCGTTCACCGTCACCGCCAAGGGCGACTCCCAGCGCAAGGCCGCCCGCCTGCTCGAACAGGCGATGCGGACCGAGGCGACCCGCAGGGACGTCCTCGACGCCGGCTTCCGGGCGACGGACGGCAAGGCTCCGCCCGGGTTCGGCGAGGCGGCCGGCGTCAGCCCCGCCCGGCCGCGGCAGCTGCCCGCGCCCAAGAGCGAGGACGTCGCGAAGGTCATGCA
This sequence comes from Actinomadura verrucosospora, assembly GCF_039540335.1. Lineage (NCBI taxonomy): Bacteria > Bacillati > Actinomycetota > Actinomycetes > Streptosporangiales > Thermomonosporaceae > Actinomadura > Actinomadura verrucosospora. The sequence continues at coordinate 117,614 of NZ_BAABEV010000021.1, forward strand.
GGCGTGGTCGAAGCTGTCGCTCGGCCTGCGGATGCTGACGCTGATCGACGTGTCCGGCTCGATGGCCGAGAAGGTCGGGCCGAACGTCAACCGCCTCCAGGCCATCGCGCAGGTCTCGCAGGGCGGGCTCAGCATGATGTCCAACGACACCGAGCTCGGCCAGTGGCTGTTCTCGACGAACATGGACGGCAAGACCCCCTACAAGGAGACGGTGCCGGTCGGCGCCCTGGGCGATCGGATCGGGTCCAACACGCGGCGCGGCCTCGTGCTGTCCACGCTCAACCAGATGAAGCCGAAGCCGGACGGCGACACCGGCCTGTACCGGACGATGCTGGCCGCGTACAAGAGCATGAACGACTCCTACAAGCCGGAGTTCGGCAACTCGATCCTGCTGCTCACCGACGGGAAGAACGACGACCCGGACGGCCCCTCGCTGCAGGAGACGCTGAAGCAGCTCAAGGACATGCAGGACCCGAACAAGCCGATCCAGGTGAACATGATCGGGTTCGGCAAGGGCGTGGACCGGGGCGAGCTGGAGCAGATCGCCACGGCGACGAACGGCAACGTGCAGATCGCCATGACGCCCGGCGAGATCTCCAAGATCTTCCTGAAGATGCTGTCCCGCCGGATCCAGTGACCACCAATCGGTGATCTTCCGGATGCGCCAGGTAGTTCTTGATTTTTCCCTGAAATCCATGTCAACCGGGCGCCGGATTCGGCCGTCAATCTATGTGGAGGCCCGACGGGGAGCGGGGCCGTCGGGCCTCCGACCTCTTCCCCTCCCTGGCCCGTGACCGGGAGGCGGCCGCCGGTCGGACGACCGAACCGGGGCCGGGAGAGCGCACCGCTCCCTCTGAGATTTTCCAGCCTCGTCCCCGGCGTCCCTGACGTCCCGGACGAGGATTCCGAGCAAGCCCGCGGGAGGACTTCGTGTCCGGTTGGCCCAGTCTCGACCGCGCTGACGACGAGCGCCTGGCGCGGACGCTGGCGGCAGGCGATCCGAGCGCCCTCATCCAGGTCATGGACCGTTACGCGGCCCGCCTGTACGACTACTGCCACGCACTGCTGCGCGACCAGGACCAGGCGGCCGGCGCGCTCCACGACGCGCTCATCGCCGCCTACGCGCACGTGTCCGTCCTCCGCGAACCCGAGAGCTTCCGCGGCTGGCTGTACGCGCTCGTCCGCAACGAGTGCATGCGGCGGCTGCGCGACCCGGACCGTCCCGCGCAGCGCCGCGAGGCGCCCGAGGTCGAGGACGGCTTCCTGAACGACGCGGAGCTCGCCCGGCGCCAGGAGGCCCGGCGGCTCGTCCACGCGGCCCTGTCCGGCCTGCGCGGACGCGAGCGCGAGTCGCTCGACCTGCTGCTGCGGCACGGCCTGGACGCCGGGGAGATCGGCGGCGTCCTCGGCATGGACGCGCAGCAGGCCGCGGGGCTGACCGCCGAGGCCCGCGCCCGCCTGGACGACTCCCTCTCCGCCGCCTACATCGCCCGCGCGGGACGCGGCGACTGCCCCGAGGCCGCGGAGATCGTCGACGGCGCCGGATGGCCGCTGCCGCCGCCGGCCGTGCACAGGCTCGTCCAGCACATCGACGCGTGCGGCGTCTGCGGGCCCCGGCGCGACCGCGCCGTCTCGGCGGCGCGGCTCCTGCAGGTGCTGCCGGTCGCGATGATGCCGAACGACCTGCGCGGGCTCGTCATGGCGACCGCCACCGACCCGGCGCTGGCTCCCGACCTCGCCGCCATCGCGCACAGAGCCGAGCCGTTCGACGACTGGGGCTGGCCCTCCATGGTCGAGCAGGAGCCCGTGCGCGCGGCGCCGTCCGGAACCGGCGGCGGGAGCGGGCGCGGGGTGTGGGCCGCGCTGGCGGCGGCGGCCGCCGTCATCGCGGTCGTCGCGGCGGCGTTCTACCTGATGTCGGGCCCGTCCGGCGAGCCGACGGCCGCGCGGAGCCCCTCGGACGGGACGTCGGCGCCCGAGGTCTCGCCGTCCTCCCCGACCGAGTCGCGGGAGCCGTCCGACACCCCGACGCCCACGCGGTCCGCCACCCCGACGCCGACGACCACGTCGCCGACGCCGACCCCGACGAGGACGCGCGAGCCGTCGCGCTCGCCGAAGCCGACCGCGACCCGCACCCAGCCGAGGACCGGGCGGCTGGCGATCGGCTCCTGCACCATCGAGGGCCCGGGCCCGGGCAGCTGCACCATCCTCGTGCGGGCCGTCGGCGGGACGGTGACCTGGTCGGTCACGGGCGCGTCCGGCGGTCTGAGCGCCAGCGGCGGCGGCACGCTGCGCAGCGGCCAGTCCGGCTACGCCCGCGTCAACGGGACCTGCACTCCGCCCGGCGGCTCGGGCACGGTCAGCTTCTCCAACGGGGACGTGCGCACCGTGACGCTGTCGTGCCAGCCGGAGGACGGGGGCGGCCCCGGCGGCGGCCGGCGGACCAGTTGATCGCAGAAGTGACCCAGATCACTTTCATCGCCGGGAGGCCTCTCCCACATGGCGATACGGCCACGGGGCGTACCGGATTCGTCACTTAAATCCGCTCATAAAGGAGAAATCCCAGCAACTTGGTGGCAAGATCAGGCAACCTGAGTCGGCCGACGCGCGTCGGGGCTCGTCGGGGGCAGATCTGTGAAACCGATTTCGACTGGGAGGGTTCCCGTGGCCGGTGAGCCAGGGGCCGCGCAGAATGACGACCTCAGGCTGGCGGACTCGCTGCGAGCCGGGGACGTCATCGCGCTGACCGAGGTCTACGACACCTACGCGCCGTTCCTCTTCGACTACTGCCACGGCCTGCTGCGCGACCGCGTCGAGGCGTCCGGGGCCCTGCGCAACGTCGTCATCGCCGCCCGCGAGCACGTGGACCGGCTCACCGAGCCGGCGCGGCTGCGCGGCTGGCTCTACGCGATCGCCCGCAAGGAGTGCATGCGGCGCCGCGACAGCCCGAACCGGCACACCGGGCAGGAGGCCCCGGAGGCCGAGGACGAGCTAACGCCCGAGCAGCTCGCTCGCCGCGAGGAGCGCCGGCTGCTCGCGCACAGCGCGCTCGCCGCGCTCAACGGGCGGCAGCGCGAGGCCATCGACCTGTCGGTCCGCCACGAGCTGGACGAGGTGGACCTGTCCGGCATCTTCGGCATGCCGCTGGAGGAGACGCTCGCGCTGGCGCAGCAGGCCCGCGAGGACCTCGCCGCCGCGCTGCACGCGGCCCTCATCGCGCAGAACCACTGGAAGGACTGCCCGAGCGTCGCGGCGCTGACCGAGTCGTGGCCGCTGTCCCCGCAGACGTCGACGGCGCTCGTCCGGCACGTGGAGAACTGCCCGGTGTGCGGGGCGCGGGAGACGCCGCCGCTGCCGCCGGACCGGCTGCTGTCGGTGCTGCCGATCGCGGCGATCCCCGCCGACCTGCGGCTGGACGTGCTGACCGCCGCGACCGCCGAGGACCGCGCCGGGAACCGCCGCGCCATCGCCGCCTGGACCGAGCCGTTCGACGAGTACGGCTGGCCGCTGCCCTACCAGCCGACCGCCCCGCGCGCCCGCGACCGCGCGCCCGGCAAGCGGCGGGCGCCGCTGCTCGCCGCCGTCGCGGTGGGCGTCGGCGTCCTCGTGCTGTTCGGCGGCGGCATGGCGTGGCTCGGCGGCGGGGACGACGGGACGAACGCGGCGGCGACCCGTCCCGTGACGCCCGGCGGCAGCACCCCGCCCGGCGGTTCCACCGCGCCGGAGCCGATACCGACCGACCCCTCGTCCCCCACGTCGCCGACGGCGTCCCCGTCGAAGTCGCCGTCGAAGTCGCCGTCACCGTCGCCGTCGGCGTCGGAGGCCTCGTCGAAGCCGCCGTCGAGCAGGCCGCCGGCGCCGCCCACCACCAGCGCGCCGAAGCCGCCCAAGCCCGGCACGCTGTCGGTGAGCGGCTGCGACATGGGCAGGAACGACTCCTGCACCGTCACGGTCACCGCCGTGGGCGGCTCCGTGAACTGGCAGGTGACCGGCACGTCCGGGCCCGTCAGCGCGGGCGGCTCCGGCCACCTCGACGCGGGCCAGAGCGGCGGCGTGCGGGTCTCGCGGGCGTCCGGGTTCTGCTGGGGGCGGCAGACCGGCACGGTGATGTTCTCCTCCGGCCGCTCGGCGACGGTCACCTACCGCTGCTGAGCGGGGCGCCCGCCGCCGGGCGGGCGCCTACCAGACCGAGCCCGCGTCGAGCGTGCGGTGGGCGCGGTCCAGCAGCAGCGGCACCCCGCCGCCGATCTGGTCGAAGCCCTCGCCGACCGTCGCGTTCTGCAGGTAGCGGGCGTGGATGCCCTCCAGGATCACCGCGAGCTTGAAGCACGCGAACGCGACGTAGAAGTCGAGGTCGGCGAGGTCGAAGCCGGTGAGCTCGGCGTACCGTCCGGCGAACTCGCGGCGCGTGAGGAAGCCGGGCGCGGAGGTGATCGTGGCGCCGACCGGGAGCTGCTCGGCGTCGGCCGCCTCGGCCCAGTAGACGAGCGTCAGCCCGAGGTCGGACAGCGGGTCGCCGAGCGTCGACATCTCCCAGTCGACGACGGCCGCGATCTCCGGGTGCGGCTCCAGCCGGGCGAGCGCGTTGTCGAGCCGGAAGTCGCCGTGCACCAGGCGGGCCGGGGCGTCGGCCGGCAGCCGTTCGGCCAGCCGCGCGACGAGGCGGTCGTACTCGGGCAGGTCACGGGCGTTGCCCGTGGCGCGGACGGCCTCCTGCGAGGAGTCCCACTGCTTGCCCCAGCGCTTGAGCTGGCGCTCCATGTAGCCGCTCGGACGCCCGAAGTCCCCCAACCCGACGGCCCGCACGTCGACCGTGTGGATCGCGGCGAGCGCCTCGGCCAGCGCGTCGCTGAGGCCGCGCGCCTGCTCGGGGGTGATGCCGGCGGCGTCCTCCCGGGTGCGCAGGACGCGTCCCTCGACGAAGTCCATGAGGTAGAAGCGGGCGCCGATGACGTCCTCGTCGTCGCAGAAGGCCAGCGCCGTCGGCACCGGCACCGCCGTCCCGCGGCCGAGCGCCGAGAGCACGCGGTACTCGCGGCCCATGTCGTGCGCCGTCGGCAGGACGTGGCCGAGCGGCGGCCGGCGCAGCACGACGCGGCGGCCCCCGTCCAGCGCGATGCCGTACGTGAGGTTCGACCGCCCGCCCGCGATCAGGTCGATCGCGCTGATCCGTCCCGATCCGGGCAGCTCACGGGCCATCCAGGCCGCCAGCCGGGGGACGTCGATACCGGGCACCCCGGCGGGCAGTTCTGCGTCAACGGTCATGACGCCCTATTAGAACGTGGCTCGGTCAGGGCTGGGAACCCCACCCCCGTACCGCCGTCCGGTCCGTGAGACCCCGGCCACTTCCGGCCGACTTGCGACCGCGTGTAATCCGATCTTCGAGGTCGACGCTGACCTGCGCGAACGCGGCGACCCTCAGCCCCTCTTTCCCCCAGGGTGAGCAAGTCGACCGAACTCCCGGGAGGAAAAAGGTGACACAAGGTGGAATGCTCGGACACGCGGGGTGCCCGTCTGCCGCCACACCTGATCGAACCCGGTTGAGGCGTCGTCAGCCGTCATCCCGCCACGACGCGGCGAGCCGTACCTGCGAGTCTCGCCGGACCAAGAGAAGTAACTGGGACCACTCGGGGGTCAAACCGCCCGATTGGGGGGGAACGCACCGTGGCAGACGCATGGCTGCCAAGAGCCGGCCGCATGCCGGCACCGAACGACGGCGGAGCGTTGCGGGGAGGTGCTCCCCGCGTCGTCTGGTGCGCCGAGGAGCACGACCCGCACACCGTCTCCGCGCGCTCGGTGGCCGCCGACCTGCTGAAGGAGAACCGCCCGGCCCACCTCGTGTGGCACCCGGGAACCGGTGAGATCGTCCAGCTCCTGCCCATCACCCGCGCGGCCCGGCTGCTCGGCGGCGCGCTCGGGCGGGAGGGCCGCGTCTGCGCGCAGATCATGGTGGTGGGCCAGTCGCGGTCGCCGTTCACCGGCTCGCCGCTCACCGGCGTCGAAGCGATCGTCCAGTGGCTGGACGCGTGGGGCGTCGCCCGCCGCTGGCCCGCCGGCCCCCCGCTGCCGTCGCCGCAGTCGTACCACGCGCAGCGCAGCCGCAAGGACTGGGCCCGCGGCGGGCACTACGGCGCGTCCCAGGTGCCGCTGCTGGACCGTCCCGACCCCGGCGGCATCGACGTCCGGCGCATCACCGGGCCCGACACCCCGGTCGCCCCCGTCCCCAAGCCCCGCCTCCCCGGCGCCCCCGCCGGCCCCCGGCTGGTCACGCCGCGCCCCCGCACGCCCGAGGCCCTCCGTCCGGCGCCGAGCGAGACGCCGGCCGCGCGCCCCGGCCCGCTGCACCCCGCGTCGGAGCCCGTCCCGGTCGGGCCCCTGTCCAACTGACGGCGCTACCCGGCGAGTTTCCGGACGATCTCGCACCCCTTGCGCAGCTCGGCCGGGGTCGCGGCCGAGCCGTAGCCGATCACGAGCCCGGACGCGCCCACGGGGCCCATGTGGTGGCGGTCCAGCGTCTCCACCACGACGCCGCGCCGGGCCGCCTCGTCCACGACCCGCGCGGCCACCGCCTCCGGGACGTCCACCACCAGGTGCAGGCCGGCCGTGTCGCCGCGCAGCGGCAGGCCGTCCAGCGCCTGCACCACCACCTCGCGGCGCCGCGCGTACTCCCCGCGCATCCGGCGGACGTACCTGTCCAGGTCACCCCGTTCCAGGAGGAGCCTCAGCGCGTCCTGCGGCACCACGGCGGTGCGGTCGTTCAGCTCCTCCCTCCGGAGCGCCACCTCCGCCACCAGGTCGGGACGGCCCCCCAGCCAGCCGACGCCCATGTCCGCGGTGAGGATCTTGGCGGTCGTGCCCAGATAGACGACGACGTCCGGGTCCAGACCGTAGAGCGCTGGCAGAGGGGCGACGTCGTAGCGGAACTCTCCGTCGTAGTCGTCCTCGGCGATGAGCGCCCCGTTGCGCCTCGCCCATGCCAGCAGAGCCTGCCTCCGCGGGACGGGCAGCACGCCCCCCATCGGGAACTGGTGCGACGGCGTCGTATAGACAAGGCGCAGGTCATCGGGCAGAGCATCGACGACGAGGCCGTGCTCGTCCACAGGACACGGAACGAGCTCCGCACCCCGTCCCCTCAGAACCGCCCGCGCCCTGCCGTAGCCGGGCTCCTCCACACCCACCCGGTCACCAGGACGAAGGACGGTCGCGGCAAGCAGATCGAGCCCGTTCGTCGCCCCCCGCGTGACAAGAAGGCCGTCCACAGGACAGGCCACACCACGACTACGCCTGATGTAGTCGACCAGGGCCTGCCGTAGGCCGAGCGAACCATGCGGATCCTGACGCTGCTGCGGCGGCATGCCCGCAGCGAGCCGCCACGCCCTGCGCCACGCGGGCGTGTCCAGTGCCCCGACCCACGCAAGACCTGGCCTCAGGTCAATCTCGCCAGGGGCCGCCGCCCTCCGCGCCGGTTTCATCGTCAGCCGTGGCCTCGGCATAGGCGAGGCGGCCACACCCTCCGTCACGTACGTGCCGGACCCATGGCGCCCTTCCAGCCAGCCCTCCGCGTAGAGCTGCTCATACGCCTCCGTCACGACCGTCCGGCTGACACCCAGCAAACCGGCCAGAGCCCTACTGGACGGAAGCCGTTCGCCCGCGGCGAGCCGTCCCTCCCCCATGGCGGAACGCAACTGCGCGACAAGCTGCGCGCTCATCGGCTCCGGAGCGTCCCGCTCCACGGAAAGAGGCAGATCGATCGACAAAGTGGTCACCTGCTATACGCGCCAAGTGGCCATACCCGCCAGGCCACTCGCCTCCTAGCGTAAACGGACATGAACCCACTCTCCTCAACCGCCCGCACCCGTCTCGGCCGCCTCCCGGAACGCTCCAGCACCGACAGGACCGTCCTCTACGAGATCCTCGACGACGGCCTGATCTGCCACCTCGGCCTCGTCGTGGACGGCTCCCCCCGCGTCATCCCCACCGGCTACGGCCGCCTGGACGACACCCTCTACCTGCACGGCTCCACCGGCGCGAGCAGCCTCAGGGCCGGACCGTCCCAGGACGTCTGCGTCACCGTCACCCACCTCGACGGCCTCGTCCTCGCCCGCTCCCTGTTCCACCACTCCATCAACTACCGCAGCGCCGTCGTCTACGGCACACCCCGCCTCGTCGACGACCCCGAAGAGAAGCTGACCGGCCTCCGCGTCATCACCGAGCAACTGACCCCCGGCCAGTGGGACGTGGCCCGCCGGCCCAACCGCAAGGAACTTGCCGGCGTCTCCGTCCTGGCGCTCCCCCTGGACGAGGCCTCCGTGAAGGTGCGGCAGGGCCCTCCCGGAGACGAGGAAGAGGACTACGCCCTCGACATCTGGGCCGGCGTCGTCCCCGTCACCCAGACCTTCGGCGTTCCCGCCCCCGACCCCCTCCTCCGTCCCGGCATCCCCGTTCCAGGACATATCGCCCAGCGTGTGACCTCCTAAATCGATCGCCCGCGATGCCCCGCGCAGTCGTTCATGGCCGTAGGGTGAGTCCATGAACGAGCGGCTGGTCTGGATCGACTGCGAGATGACGGGACTCGACCTGCGCGACGACGCGCTCATCGAGATAGCCGCACTGGTCACCGACAGTGAGCTCAACATCCTCGACGAGGGCGTCGACGTGGTCATCAAACCGCCGCCGGAGTCCATCACCCAGATGACCAAGGTCGTCCGCGACATGCACACCACGTCGGGCCTCCTGGAGGCCCTCCCCGGCGGCGTCACCCTCGCCGAGGCCGAGGACGTCGTCCTCAAGTACATCCGGGGCCATGTGAAGGACGCCAAGAAGGCCCCCCTGTGCGGCAACTCCATCGCGACCGACCGCTCCTTCCTCGCCCGCGACATGCCGGCCCTCGACGCCCACCTGCACTACCGCATGGTCGACGTCTCCTCGATCAAGGAACTGGCCCGGCGCTGGTACCCCCGCGTCTACTTCGCCAGCCCCGAGAAGAAGGGCGGCCACCGCGCCCTGGCCGACATCACCGAGAGCATCCAGGAACTGCGCTACTACCGCGCCGCCGTCTTCGTCCAGCCCCCCGGCCCCGACTCCGACACGGCCCGCTCCATCGCCTCCCAGGTCGCCTCCGGCTGACCCACCCCGAAGAAGCCGCTACACTACTGGGAGCCGGGAGCGATCCCGGCCACGGTGGGTGTAGCTCAGCTGGCAGAGCACTTGGTTGTGGTCCAAGATGTCGGGGGTTCAAGTCCCCTCACTCACCCCACTCCGCGGGGCCTGGTCGTCCGAGACGATCAGGCCTCGACGTTGTTACGGTCTCGATAAGGCCTCCATCTGCGCGGTTCATCGACCTTCGAAGATCATGTGGTTATGCTCCGACCCTAGAAATGTCAACGACACGCCAAGGGCGACGGATGAGTGTCGACGAGACGGCTCCGCTGCGCGTGCTCGTGGTGGACGGCGACGCCCGGTGCAGGGCTGACGTGATCTCCGTGCTGGACGGCAGCGACGAGTTCCAGGTCGTCGCCGACACCTCCGATCCCGCAGCGGCGGTCTCCCTGGCCGAACGCCTGCGTCCCGACATCGTCCTGCTGGACACGGCGGCCGCCGGTCAGGCGCTGCCGCTGAGCACGTCCTCGCGGGTGTTCGTGCTCGCCTCCGACGACCAGCCCGGCGTCGAGGCCGCTCTCCGCGCCGGCGCCTGCGGGCACCTCGTCCCGGGGTCGTTCACGGCCCACGACCTCGTCCGCGGCGTCCGCCACGCGTCCCGCACCACCCTCGGGCTGTCCGCCCGCGAGTCCGAGGTCATGGACCTCATCGCCACCGGCCGCTCCAACGGCGAGATCGCCCGCCAGCTCTTCCTCAGCGAGAAGACGGTCAAGAACCATGTCAACCGGATCTACGCGAAGCTCGGCGTCGGCTCCCGCGCCACCGCGATCGCCCTGTGGCGGGGCATGATGAGCGTCCTTCCGGCCCGTGAGTAAACCGATTCGCACTGGTCCGCAGGGCCTGATACTGTTCTTCCTGTCGCGAGGGACCCCGGCCCACCGCCGAGGCCCGTACGACAGGCGCCGTTAGCTCAATTGGCAGAGCAGCGGACTCTTAATCCGCGGGTTCGGGGTTCAAGTCCCTGACGGCGCACCCGCTACCACCAGCGACGATCTCCTTACTGGGAGTCGTCGCTGTTGTCGTATGAGGCCGAGCCGCGCCCGTCACCCTGCGCGCGTTCAAGGCGAGATCGTTTCGGCTCTTTGAGGGCGTCCAGCGCCTTGGCCGCCCGCGCGTGATCCCATTCGGGTCCGGACGCCGCATGGTCGTTCAGTCGCCTTTTCCACATCGCACGTCAACTGGAAAGCGCTCCTTTCGCACTCGGTGTTTCGCGTTGGCGGTGGACGGACCTCACCCGCAGCGGATGCCGCGACCCGGGCTTCGCCGCTGGCGGGGGCGGGACGTGGCGGGGTGGTGACGGATGGCTGCGGACGCCTCCGCTCTGATCAACCAGACGCTATTGTCTTTTTGACAGAGGAGGTGTGCCGTGAGACCCCTGGAGGCGTCCGATCCCCGCCAGATCGGGCATTACCGAATGCTCGCCCAGCTCGGCCGCGGAGGCATGGGCCGGGTCCTGCTCGGCAGCGGGCCGGACGGGCGGCTGGCCGCGGTCAAGCTGGTCGACGAGCAGTTCGTGCACGACGACGGGTTCCGCGGCCGGTTCCGCCGCGAGGTCCGCGCCTCCCGCCGGGTCGCCGGGGCCTACACCGCGGCGGTGATCGACGCCGACTCCGAGGCGGCCGAGCCCTGGCTGGCGTCGGTGTACGTTCCGGGTCCCTCGCTGCACGAGGTCGTCGCCGCGGCCGGTCCGCTGGCGGCCGGGCCGGCGCTCCGGCTGGCCGCCGGGCTCGCGTCCGCGCTGACCGAGGTGCACCGCGCCGGGCTGGTGCACCGCGACCTGAAGCCGTCCAACGTGCTGCTCACCGAGGACGGCCTGCGGGTGATCGACTTCGGTATCGCGCGGGCCGTCGAGGGCGATGACGGCACCCAGCTCACCCGCACCGGCGCGCTGGTCGGCACGCCCGGCTTCATGTCTCCGGAGCAGGCCCTGGGGCGGGACCTGACCACCGCCAGCGACGTCTTCTCCCTGGGCTCGACGCTGGTGTACGCCTGCACCGGCCAGGGCCCGTTCCACGCGCGGAGCACTCCGCAGACCCTGCAGAACGTGATCCACGCCGATCCCGTGCTGGGCGGTCTGCCGGACCGGATCCGCGAGATCGTTTCTGCCTGCCTGGCCAAGGACCCGTCCGCACGGCCGGCGCCCTCCGAGCTGCTGCGGTGGATCGGCGAGGTCCCGCCGTCCGCGCGACCCTGGCCGGACGCGGTGCACGCCACGATCGCGCGGCAGGGTACCGAGGTCGCCTGGCTGCTCCAGGCCCCGCAGGCCCCGCCGCCGCACGTCCCGCCCGCACCGGCGCCCACACCCACGGCCGTCGCGCCGGCGCCGGGCAGGAGGCGGTTCCTGCTGATGGCGGGCGGCGGCGCCCTCGGTCTCGCCGCGCTCGGCGGCGCCGCCGCCTGGGCGCTGCGCGGTGACGACGAGCCGGCGTCCGGCAAGAAGAGCGCGTCCGGCGGGAACGGCGGTACGGACGCGAAGCCGCTGGCGGTCTTGGAAGGCCACGCCGGTTCCGTGCACCACGCCGAGTTCGACCGCGCGGGTGCTCTCCTCGTCACCGCCGGGGAGGACGGCACCGTGCGGCTGTGGGACGCCAGGACCCGGCGGCCGTCCGGCCAGCCGCTCAAGATCGCCCCCAAGTCGGCCCTCAAGGCCACGTTCGACAAGGCCGGGCGGTTGCTGCTCACCGCCAGCATGGACGGCGGCGTCAAGGTGTGGGACGTGCAGAGCCGCCAGCAGGTCGGCGCGACCCTCGGCATCCCCATGTTCGACTTCAGCGACGATCCGGCCCCGGTGAGCGACGTGGCCTTCAGCCCCGCCGGGGACCGGCTGGCGGCCATCGGCTCCCACCTGAAGGTGTGGGACACCGATTCCCGCAAGGAGGTGAGCGGGCTCACCTTCGACAAGGCGAACATCATGTCGTTCATCGCGTTCAGCGGGGACGGGAAGCTGCTGGCCTTCACCGAGCGGGATCTGGTGCGGGTGCTGGATGTGAGTTCCCGCGAGGTGGTCGGGCAGCCCCTGCGCGGGCACACCGTCCAGATCACGAAGGCGGATATGAGCCCGGACGGCCGGACGCTGGCGACCGGGGGCGCCGACACGACCGTGCGGCTGTGGGACGTCCAGCGGACGGCTCCGCTCGGTGAGGTGGTGCCCGCGAGCGACCACGCCCCGCAGGGCATGGCGTTCAGCGGGGACGGACGGCTGCTGGCCACCGTCGGCAACGACTCCACCGCGCGGTTGTGGGACGTCGCCGGGCGCAAGGAGGTCGGGAAGCCGATCAACCTGCCGGGCAAGGCCTCCGCCGTGGCGTTCAGCCCGGACGGGAAGGTCCTCGCCGTCGGCGGCGACGAGAAGGTGTGGCTCTACGACGTCGCCGGCCGCACCCGCGCCTGAACCGCCGGTGAGCGAGGTGACCATGCGACCGCTCGCCGCGTCCGACCCGGAGCGGATCGGGCACTACCGGATGCTCGGCGAGCTCGGCCGCGGCGGGATGGGCCGGGTGCTGCTGGGGTCCGCGCCCGACGGGCGGCCGGTCGCGGTGAAGCTCATGCACGCCCGGCTGGCCGGCGCCCCCGGCTTCCGGGAGCGGTTCCGCGCCGAGGTGGCGGCCACCCGCAGCGTGTCCGGCGCGTACACGGCCGCCGTGCTCGACGCGGACGCCGACGCGCCGACGCCGTGGCTGGCGTCGGTGTACGTGCCGGGGCCGTCGCTGCGGGACGCGGTCCGGGCGGCCGGGCCGGTGCCGGAGCCGGCGGTGCTGCGGCTGGCGGCCGGGCTCACGGCCGCCCTCGTGGAGATCCACCGGGCTGGGCTGGTGCACCGCGACCTCAAACCGTCCAACGTGCTGCTGGCCGCCGACGCCCCGAAGGTGATCGACTTCGGGGTCGCGCGGGCGGCCGAGAGCGACGGCGACGGGCAGACCGGTGTCCTGGCCGGGACGCCCGGTTACATGTCGCCGGAACAGGCCGAGGGAGGGTCGGCGACCGCGGCCGGCGACGTCTTCTCGCTGGGGGCGGTGCTGGTGTACGCCTGCACCGGCCGCGGGCCCTTCGACGGGCCCGGCCCGGCGCAGGCGCTCTACAACGTCGTGCACGCCGAACCCGATCTGTCCGGCGTGCCGGACCGGCTCCGCCCGGCCGTCGCGGCGTGCCTGGCCAAGGACCCGGCCCGCCGGCCGGACCCCGCCCGGCTCGCGGCGATGCTCGGCGCGGTCGCCCCGGCCGCGCAGCCGTGGCCGCCCGCGGTGCAGCGGATGATCGACGAGCGGCGGGCCTGGATCGGATGGACGCCCAATTCGGAACCCCTGGCGACCCTGGCCTACACGCGCCGCCCCCGCTTCGGCCCGTCCACCGCCCTCGGCTCCCGGCGCGGCGTCCTGGCGGCGTGCGCGGCGGTGGCCACGACCCTGGTGGTCGCGGCCCTCGTGGCGACGGTCCTGGTGGTGGCGCCGTGGTCGGAATCGGCCGCCCGAAGCGACCCCGCGGCGCACCGGTCCACGGCCCCGCCGCCCAGCCGATCGCTGCGCGGGCACACCGCGTCCGTGCGCGACCTGATTTTCACCCCGGATGGCCGGACTCTGGCCAGCGCCAGCGACGACGCCACGGTACGGCTCTGGAACGTCGTGGACGGGAAACAGCGCCGCGCGCCCCTCGACCACCCCGACGGCGTCAACGCGCTGGCGATGAGCCACGGCGGCAGCACCCTGTACACCGCGGGCGACGACGGTCGCCTCCGCCTCTTCCCGGTGTCGGGCAAGGGCGAGCCGGGCGACCTCGACATCGATCTCGGGCCCCTGACGTCCCTGGCCCTGAGCCCGGACGACCGCGTCCTGGCCACCAGCAACACGGACCAGTCCGTGCGGCTGTGGGACCTGGACGACGGGAAGGTGGGCCCGCTCCTGGGGACCGACGCAGGCAACGTGCAGGCTCTAGCGTTCGCTCCGGACAGCCGGATGCTGGCCATCGGTACGACCGGCACCGAGCAGGACCCCAAGACCGGGAACACTCGTGGTGTGGCGCAAGTGTGGGAGGTCTACGACCGTAAGAAGCTCAGCGAGAACCTGTCCGGCCACGACTCCTGGGTAGAGGACGTGGCGTTCAGCCCCGACGGGCAGACGCTGGCAACGGCGGGCGGTGAGACCGTCCGCCTGTGGGACGTGGCCCGGACCCAGCAGAAGGGCACTCCGTTCCAGTGCGACGGCCGCTGCAACACGACGGTGTTCAGCCCGAACGGCCGCATCCTCGCCGCCGGAGGCTCGGGAGGGACCGTACGGCTCTGGGACGTGACCCGCCACCGGCAGCTGGGCCCCGCGCTCACCGGGCATGGCGGCGCCGTCTTCAGCGTGTGCTTCAGCCCGGACGGCCGAACCCTCGCCACCGCCGGCGAGAACGGCACCATCCACCTATGGCAAGCCCCCACGTAACCCGCAAGCCGACCCCCGCCGCACCGACGGCTCCCCCTCACGTTGCAGGCGGCCCAGGATGCGCGCTGAACGGTGGATCTGTGCCTGGGTTAGGGCACGCCGGTGGTGGATTTATTGGTGCCTGCGGCGGCCTTGTTTCGGGGTTTGCGTTGGCGGGCTCGTCCGCGTCGGGTTGTGTCGGGGTGGAGGGTCAAAAGGTTGTTGTCGCGTTCGATCGCCTCTAGGGACAGGGTGCGGTAGCCGGCCTCTTCGAAGAGGACGGTGATGCGGTCGGGTTCCACCCGCATTACCGTTCCGGTGCCCCAGGCGGCGTGCTGCACCTCGGCGTGTAGGGGAAATGGGGCGTCGTCGGTTTGATCCGGTGTGGTGGACGTTTCGTTGGGACGGTCCGGAGTGGCGGTCGCCCCGGTTTGGCAGATGTCGCAGGTTCCGCATGAGCCTGGGTGGGGTTCGCCCAGGTATTCCAGGAGGAAGCGGCGGCGGCAGTCTGTCGTCTCCGCGTAGGCGCGCATCATGTCGATGCGTGAGTCGTCGACGCGGCGGCGGTTCTCGTCGAGTTCCACGGCACGTGCCACGGCCTCTTCGGGCGGCGGGCCCTGCTGGGCGTATCGCAGGTTTCCGCGGCCGGTCGTCTCCACGGCTCCGGTCTGTTCCAGCAGGTTGACCAGGCTGGTGAGCTTGGATGCGCCGACGCCCAGGGTGGTGCGCATCTCGCTTGCCGGGACGGTGCCGCCGTGGGTCTGGAGGAGCGTCGCGGTCTGGAGCAGCTTCTCCTCGTCGGGCTTGCCCGCGGCGAAGAAGCGGCGCAGCCCGAGGTCCTGCGACCGGTAGTACAGGACGGCCGCAGCGGGCTCCCCGTCCCGGCCGGCGCGGCCGATCTCCTGGTAGTACGACTCCGGGGACTCGGGCGGAGCGGAGTGCAGCACGTAGCGGACGTCGGGCTTGTCGATTCCCATGCCGAACGCCGAGGTGGCCACCACGACGTCGAGCTCGTCGCCCTGGAACGCCTCGTGCACCCGGTGGCGGTCCGCCGCCTTCATCCCGGCGTGGTAGGAAGCCGCGCGCAGGCCCGCCGCGGTCAGTTCCTCGCCGTAGGACTCGGCGTCCCGCCGGGTGGCGACGTAGACGAGGCCCAGTCCCTTTCGTCCGGCGGCGTCCTCGACCAGTGCCTTCCTCTTGTCCGCCTCCTCGTGGAACCGCCGCACCTCCAGGGACAGGTTGGGACGGTCGAAGCCGCGGACGATCTGCCGTGCCTCCGCCAGCCCGAGCGTCGCGAGGACGTCGTCGCGGACCGGCGGCGAGGCCGTCGCGGTCAGCGCGATCACCGGGGGGTGGCCGAGACGCTCGATCACCCGGCCGAGCCGCTGGTAGTCCGGCCGGAAGTCGTGGCCCCACGTGGAGACGCAGTGCGCCTCGTCGACGGCTATCAGCGAGGGGCGCACGGCGGCGAGCCGTTCCACGACCGACGGCTTGGCGAGCTGCTCGGGCGACAGGAAGATGTACTCCGCCCGGCCCGCCCGGATCTGGTCCATGGCGTCCTCGCTCGCCCCGTCGGACTGGGCGGAGTTGACCATCACGGCGCCGCCGGCGTCGCGGCCGGTCAGCGCGAGCATCTGGTCCCGCTGCAGGGCGATCAGGGGCGAGATCACGACCGTCGGCCCGGGGAGCAGCTGGGCGGGGACCTGGTAGACGGCCGACTTGCCGCCGCCGGTCGGCATGACCAGCAGGACGTCGCGGCCCCGCAGCAGGTGCTCCATCGCCTCGCCCTGGCCCGGGCGCAGGTCCGGCCAGCCGAAGACCTCCCTGGCGACCCGGCGCAGCCGGCGGCGCCTGCCCATCCGGCCCCAGACGTCCCGCATGCCCATTCGGTCCTCCTCGCGTCCGTGCCCCCGCCGCCGACCCGGCGAAAGCGACGAAACACGCAGAGATCTTTCTCAACGGCGCCCGCGGAAACGTCCGGCGGCATTGCACTGCGGTAACGCCCGCCGGCAGCCCTTCGCGCCTTCCGTCCGGGATCGGCCAGGAGGGCTCGCGGGCAGGGGAAGCCGGGCACGATCACTCCGACTGGAGTTCGGTTTGTGGTGGGTTGCTAAGAGGTGGCCGTGCAGGAGCCTTCGCTCATCGGACGCGATGCCGAGTTCGGCAGGCTGATCGAGTTACTGGGGCGCAGCGCCGAGGGCGCTCGGCAGATCGTCTTCATCGAGGGTGAGCCCGGGATCGGCAAGACGCATCTGCTGGAGGCGCTGCTCGACCGGGCGGGACGGCAGGGGGCGCGGACGCTGTCGGGGACGGCCGACGCGATGGGCGGGAGCCGGCCGTTCGGCACGCTCGCCGCCGCGCTGGACGATGAGGGCCTGCTCTCGCCGGCCGGCGCGCCGGCGGAGAAGGGGCTGCGGGGCCTGCAGGTGATCGAGGGGCTGCTGGCCGGGCTGGAACGGCTCGCCGCGCGCGGGCCCGTGGTCTTCGCCCTGGAGGACCTGCACTGGGCCGATCGGGAGACGCTCCGGGCGTTCGACGCCGTCGTCCGGCATCTCGGCGCGCTGCCGCTGCTGCTCGTCGGCACCTTCCGGGGGTACCCGCGGAGCCCGGAGCTGGCGGCCCTGCTGGACCGGGTGACCTCGCGGGGCGCGGACGTCCTCAGGCTGGACGGCCTCGGCGAGGAGGCGGTGGGGGCGCTGGGCGAACGGCTGCTCGGGGCGCGGCCGTCGGCGGCGCTGCGGCGGCGGCTGGCCGCCGCGGGCGGCAATCCCCTGTTCGCCGTCCAGCTCCTGCGCGCCCTCCAGCACGAGGCGTCCCTGACGGTGCGGGACGGTGTCGCGGACGTCGCCGACGGGCCGCTGCCGCCGGGGCTGCGGGAGATCCTCGTGCGGCGCTTCGGGCACCTGCCGAGGGCGACGGCGGAGCTGCTGCAGGTGGCGTCGGTGCTCGGGGCGTCGTTCGCGCCGGGCGAGCTGGCCGCCGTGCTGGGCAGGCCGCTGGCGGGGCTGCTGCCGCAGCTCAACGACGCCGTGGCGCACGGGCTGATCGGGGAGCGCGGGGACGCGCTCGCGTTCCGCCATCCGATGATGCGGGAGGCGCTGTACGAGAGCCTGCCGTCGGCGATCCGGCGCAGGCTGCACCACGAGGCCGGGCAGGCGCTCGCCGCGGCGGGCGGTCCCACCGCGCAGGTCGCCGCGCATCTGGCGGAGGGCGCCGAGCCGGGCGACCCGCAGGCCGTGGCCTGGCTGCGCAGGGCCGCCGAGGAGGTCTCCGCCTACTCGGTGGGGATGGCGGTCCGGCACCTGGAGCGGGGCCTGGAGCTGGCGGGCATGGACGAGGAGCGCGCCGCCGCGGTGCGCGCCGACCTGGTGCCGCTGCTGGCCCTCGAAGGCCGGTTCGCGGAGGCGCGGGAGGTCGCGGCGGCGATCCCGGACGGGCGCCTCGCCGCGGAGGACGAGATCAGGCTGCGCAGCGGCCAGGCCCGCGCGCTGTCGCGGCAGGGCCGCTGGGCGGAGGCCGCGCGCGCCTTCGAGTCCATCGCCGGGCTGCTGCCCGCGGGTCCGCTGCGGGCGCTGTTCGACGCGCGGGCCGCGTACGCGCTCATCTACGCCGGGGACGTGGGGGCCGGCCGGCGCCGCGCGGAGGACGTCTGGGAGAGGGCCCGGGGCCGCGAGTACGAGCAGGCGCTCGGCGCCGCGCTGACCACGCTGAGCCTCGCGCTGGCCGCGGCGGGCGACCTGCGGGACGCGCTGGAGCTGGGCGAGCGGGGGCTCGCGGCCGTCGGCCATTCGCGTCCGGCGCCGGGGGCGTTCCTGTTCCCGCACGTCCCGGTCGGGTTCGTGCTGCTGGACGCCGACCGGCCCGCCGAGGCCGAGCGCGTGCTGCAGCGCGGCCACGCGCTGGTGGAGGAGGTCGGCGCGCTGACGTTCCGGCCGTACTTCCCGGGCGTGCGGGCGCTCGGCGGCTTCCATTTCGGCGACTGGGAGTCGGCCCTGTCGCAGGCGGAGTCCGGGCTCGTCCTGGACGAGGAGATCGGCACCCGCTGGCTGTTCTTCGCCGAGACCGTGATCGGGCGGATCGCGCTGGCCCGCGACGACCTCCGGACGGCCGGGCGGATGGCGGCCGAGACGCGGCGGGTGCTGGACGGGCCGGACGCCCCCGAGTTCGCGACCGGCCGGGGCTGGGCGCTGTGGATCGAGGCCCTGCTACTGGAGGCCGGGGGCGAGGGGGACGCGGCGGCGCGGACGGCGGTGCGGGCGTGGCGGGCGCTGGACGGCTGCCGGATGCTCGGCAACCGGCTGCCCGCCGTGGACGCGGTGCGGCTCGCGGTGGCGGCCGGCGACGCGGGGTCGGCCGCGGCGGTCGCCGAGGAGGCCGCGGCGTACGCCGGGCGCGCCGGCACCCCCACCGCCGAGGGCCTCGGCCTGCACTGCGCCGGCCTGGCCCGCGGGGACACCGGCGCGCTGGTGGCGTCGGTCGAGGCGTACCGGGGCGGGTCCCGCGGCTTCGAGCACGGGCTGGCCGCCGAGAGCGCCGCGGTGGCGCTGGCCCGCGACGGCAGGGCGGCGGAGGCGAGGCGGATGCTCGCCGCGGCCTTGGAACGCTACGAACCGCTGGGCGCGCGGCGGGACGCGGCCCGCGCCGCCGAC
>NZ_BAABEV010000022.1:0-77901 GCF_039540335.1 Actinomadura verrucosospora
CAGGCCCATGCCGCCGCCGCCCGCGGCGCCCTCGACGCAGCCTCCGGCGGCGGCCCCGGCGGCCCCGCGGCGGCGACGCGGGCGCGGCTGCACGGGCTGCCTGACCGCCGCCGTCGTGGTCATCGGTCTGATGATCGTCGTGGGAGTCGCGGGGTACCGCTACTTCCAGCCCGTCGAGGGACGGCAGAACACGCCGGCCAGGGACGGCCAGTTCACCTTCGTGGCGTCCCCGACGGCCTGCGGCGTCACCGTGCGCGGCCTCAAGCCCGACTTCGGCGAGAAGCTGTGCCGCGTCAGGATCACCGTGACCAACACCGGGACCAAGACCCGCACGCTCACCGCGGAGCACCAGAAGCTGATCGACGACGGCGGGACGTCGTACGAGGCGCGGGCGATGCCGCGGAGCGGCACCGCGGACGCGCGCACCGCCTCGCTCGCCGAGGTGCTGTCTCCCGGCGCCAGGTTCAACGGCATGCTGATCTTCGAGATCGCCGCCACGGCGCAGCCGGTCTCGGTGGTCCTTCACGACGCCGCTCTGAGCAAGGGCGTGCGCATCGCCGCCAAGGCCGGCTGAGCGACGCGGGTCGGCAGCGGCCGAGGAAGGCGGGACGCAGCGAGCTGACCTTGCCGCGCGGCGATTTTCGCGGTCTTCGCGGTTGCAAGATCGACAGGACTCCGGACGGTGTCGTGTAAGCGGTGTCGGTGCGGTGATGGCGGGTCCATGGCGTCACCGGCGCCGCCGCGGTCCGGGCGTTCGCCGACCGGGCCGCGGAACGTCTCTGACCTGTGGAGAAGACCTGTCCTGATGGCCGTCGACATGCGCTCCGAGGAGCTCCTGCCGCGGCGGCGGACGAAGGAGTGGCCGTGAAGCCGCAGAACAAGGGCGTCGAGATGGCCCGCTCGCGGGTCGGCTGGTGGGCCGCGGCGGCCCTGGTCACCGTGCTGCTGCTCGCCACGATGCTGGGCGGGGGGCGGGTCGGCCTCGCCGTCGCGGCCACCGACGGCAGCGCCTGGCTGTGGAGCCGGACGGCGGGCGAGGTGGACCGGGTCAACCCCGACAGCGGCCGGGTGGAGCAGCGCCGCCAGGTGACCGACGCCCGCGGCCACCGGGTGCAGGTGACCCAGAACGACCGGTTCCTTCTCATCCACGACCTGGACACCGGCCGCGTGTCGTCGCTCGACCTCAACGGCCTGGGCTTCTCGGGACGGCTGGACATCGGCACCCGCGGCGATCCGCACCTGGCGATGGGCTCCAACGGAGCCGCGCTGGTCGAGCGCACGACCGGCGCGGTGCGCGCGCTCGACCCGGCCACGCTGCGGCCGGTGGGCCCGGTCCTGCAACTGCCCGGCCCGCTGGTCGGCGGCGAGTTCGACGACGCCGGCCTGCTGTGGGTCGCCGCGCCCCGGCAGGGCACCGTCCTCGCCGTGAAGGTCGCCGCCCAGGGCCCCAGCGTCGTCCGCACGGCCGAGGCGGCCCCGCCCGATCACGACCTGGCGATGACCGTGCTGGACGAGGGCGCCCTCGTGGTCGACCGCGACGGGCGCGGACTGGTGGTCGCGACGGGCGGCGGCACCCGCCGGGTCACGACGCCGGTGTCGCTCGTCGGCGCCATGGTGCCGGCGCGCACCCACGGCGCGCTCGCCGCGGTCACCGTGCCCGCGGCCGGCGCGGTGGTCACGCTGGGCGACGTGCGCCAGGGCGGCCCGGTGCGGTCGTTCCCCCTGACCGATCCCGTCCAGGAGCCCGCCGTGCCGTTCGCCGGCAAGGTGTACCTGCCCGTGCGGGAGACCGGGCAGGTGCGGGTCTTCGAACCGGCGGGCCGGCAGACCGGCATGCTGTCGATGCCGGCCGGGCGCGGCGACATGGAGCTTCAGGTCCGCGAGGGCAACCTGTTCGTCAACTCGCCGGGCAGCACGGACGCCCTGGTCGTCGGCGGGGACGGTGTGGCCCGCAAGGTCGGCAAGTACCCGGGCGGGCCGGGGCGCGGCGGAGGCCGCCCGCACAAGCCCGGCGGCGGGGCGAGCAGTCCGCCGCCGGTGCCGGCGCCGCCCGCCGATCCGGTCTTCCCGGACCCGTTCGAGCCGGACCCCCCTTCCGAGGGACCCGAGACGCCGCCGTCCACCCCCGCGACGCCGCCTGCGGACCCCCGCACGGAGGCGCCCCGGCCGTCGGCGACGCCCGGCCCGCACCTTCCGTCGCCACGGGTGCCCTCGCGCACGCCCACGGCATCGCCCAGCGGGAGCAGGCCGACCACGCCGAGGCCGACCACGAGCAGGCCGACGTCCACCAGGCCGGCGACGCCGAGGCCGACCACCACCAGGCCCACCGCGCCGAGGCCGACCACGCCCAGGCCGACCACCCCCAGGCCGACGACCCCGAGGCCGACCACCCCCAGGCCGACGACGCCCAAGCCCACCCCGACCAAGCCGAAGCCGAAGCCCACCCAGACGCGCAACCCGTACACGCCGGCGCAGGTCTGCAACGCGACGGCGGGCGGCAACTACCAGGTCCAGCGGTCGTCGTCGTTCGCGGGCGGACGGATCTACCAGCTCTACAGCGCGTCCACCAAGAAGAACTGCGCGGTCACGATGAAGACCGCGGACATCGGCAAGGCCACCAACGTCTGGGTCCGCCTCCAGAGCCAGAACGGCGGCAAGGTCGCCTCCGACAACGGCTCGTTCAAGTACTACGCCGGACCGGTCTTCGTCCTGGCGCCGGGCGACTGCGTCCGGTACTCGGGCGGCGCCTCCGGCGCCAGCGCCTCGGCGGGCTGGGGCAACTGCGGCTAATGAAGGGCAATGAGTGAGCACCACGACCGCGACGCCGGCGCTGCCCGACGAGGAGGCGCTGCTGGCCGCCGCCGCCTTCGAGCGGATGGCCTCCGGCATCCAGTCGGCGGCGCGCTGCGATCCCGCCACGGTGCGGCTGATCCTCACCGCGTTCGCCGCGGGCGGGCACGTCCTGCTGGAGGACCTGCCCGGCATGGGCAAGACGACCCTGGCGCGCGCCCTGGCGGCGGTGACCGGCGGGAAGATCGGACGCGTGCAGTGCACGCCCGACCTGCTGCCGTCCGACGTCACCGGAGTGACGATCTTCAATGAGCGGAGCCGCGAGTTCGAGTTCCATCCGGGCCCGGTGTTCGCCAACGTCGTCATCGTGGACGAGGTCAACCGGACCTCCCCGAAGACGCAGTCGGCGCTGCTGGAGGTCATGCAGGAAGGGCGGATCACCGTGGACGGGAAGGCGCACCCGGTGCCGCGCCCGTTCCTGGTGGTGGCCACGCAGAACCCCATCGACCTGGAGGGGACGTTCCCGCTGCCCGAGGCGCAGCTCGACCGCTTCCTGATGCGGCTGTCGCTGGGGTACCCGGGCGAGGAGGCGGAGCTGTCGCTGCTGCGCGGCTCGTCGCTGACCGAGCCCGAGGACCTGGCGCCGGTGCTGATCGGCGAGGAGATGGCGCGGCTCGGCGCCGCCGCCGAGCGCGTCGCCGTCGCCGAATCCGTCAACCGGTACGTCCTGCAACTGGCCCAGCGCACCCGGCGGCATCCGCAGCTGCGGGCCGGCGTCTCCCTCCGGGGCTCCATCGCCCTGTGCCGGACGGCGCGGATCTACGCGCTGGCCGACGGCCGCGGCTATGTCACCCCGGACGACGTCAAGGCCCTGGCGCGCCCGGTCTGGGCGCACCGGCTGGTGCCGCTCTCGGGCGCCGCGGGCGCGGCCGAGACCGCGGAGTTGCTGGACGGCGTCCTGGCCGAAGTCCCCGTCCCGGCGGCGCAGGGGAACGGCTAGGCCGTGGCCGGCGGCACCCTCCGCCCCACCGCCCGCGGCTGGGCGCTGCTCGCGGCCGGAGCCGTCCTGTGCGGCTGGGGCTTCGGCCTGGGCTACCCGGCGCCCGGTGCGCTGGGGGCGCTCGCCTTCCCGGCGGTCGCGCTGGCCATGGCCCTCGCCGGCCGGCTCCCGGCCGCCCGGGTCGGCCGCCGGATCACGGCGTCGCGGGTCCGCGCCGGAGAACCCGTGACCGTCGTCCTGGACGTCGCGGCGGGCAAGGGCGCCGGGAGCGCCACCGTCGCCGAGCGCGTCACCGGGATCGGTGATCCGGTCGTCCTTCCCCTGGGCCTCGCCCGCCCGAGGATCCGGTACGAGCTGACCCCGCGGCGGCGCGGCGTGGTGGAGGCGGGACCGCTCAGCCTGGTCCGCACCGACCCGCTGGGGCTCGCGCGCGCGGTCCGGGCGGCCGACGACGTGCCGGTGCGGTTGCTGGTGCATCCGCGCCACCACCACCTCGCCCCCGTGCCGGCGGCGGGCGGCGGGGGCCGGGACACCTCGTCGGCGTCGGTCCGGGCCTCCGAGGGGGCGTTCGCGGGGCTGCGCGAGCACGCGCCCGGCGACGACGTCCGGCAGATCCACTGGCGGACGTCGGCGCGCCGCGGGCGCCTGATGGTCCGCGAGCACGCCGACTCCGCCGGCACGGGCATGACCCTGCTGGTCGACGACCGGTACGGTCCGGACGAACTGGACGCCCTCGTGGAGGCCGCGGCGTCGATCGTGCGGTCCGGCCCGGACGTCCCGGTCGAGTTGCGGCTGGCCGGCGGTGTGCGGTCCGCCGCGGCGGCGGGGGTCGTCGCGCACCTGGACGTGCTCGCCGAGGCGGCGGCGCGGCCCGGCGCGGACTTCCCGGGCGCCTGCGCGGGGCTGCGCTCGGCCCCGACGGGGCGCGCGATCGTGCTGCTGTCCACGGCGGCGGCGGACGAGGACGCCGCCGCGGCCATGCGGCTGCTCGCGGCGCGGCACACCGTCTCCCTGGTCGGCCTGATCGGCCCCGGCGACGGCGGGGGCCTCGTGCCGCCCGCCGGGGTGCGGCTGCTGCGCGCGGCCGACGCGGCCGGCTTCGCCGAGCGGTGGAACGAGAGCCGCTGGTGGGCGCAGTGAACCGGATCCGGGCCGCGCTGTCGTCCGCCGCCGTCGCGCTGGCCTCCGCCGCGTCGGCGCCGCTGCTCGCGGCCGGGTACGACCGGCCCCTTCCCGCGTTCACGGTGCTGGCGGTGACCGCGGCCCTCGCCGTCGCGGTGACGTCGGCCGCGTACCGGATGCTGCGCGGCCTCGGACCCGCCGCGATCCTGGCGGGCCTGCCCGTCGCCGCGGTCTGGCTGGTCGTCCTGGCCTCCTGGGCCCCGGGGCCGGTCAAGGGACCGGTGCCGGGCGCCGCGGACGCGGTGCTGCACTCGGGCGCCCGCATCCTCACGACCTCGCCGCGGGCCCCGGTGACCGTGGACCTGCTGGCGTTCCCGGTGGCGGCGATCTGGCTGGCCGCGGCCATCGCGACGGTGCTGCGCCGCGACGGGCGCGTCCTGCCCGCGCTGCTGCCCGGTGCGCTGCTCCTGTGCGGGGCCACGGCGCTCAACCCGCAGGCGGCCGGGCCCGGCTACTGGTCGGCCGCCCTGGTCGCCGCGGGCGCCGCCGTCCTGCTGCCCGCCGCACCGCGTGCGCGTCCGGACACCGCGAGCGCCGGGTTCACCGTCCGCGTTCCGGACCTGGCGGACGCGGGGCCCGCGCCCGCCCGCCGCCGCCCTCGCGCGCGCGTCGGCGCGATGGTCGCGGCGGTGGCCTGCGCGGTGGCCCTGCCCGGGGCCGTCGCCGCGGTCGGCGGGTCCGGCATGCTGGACGACTGGCCGGTCAAGGCGGCCGATCCCCGCCGGGCCGCCGAGGCCCCCGAGGCGCCGGCCGAGGAACGCAACCCCCTGGCGTACCTTTCGGCTTGGTCGGCCGAGCCCGATGCGCCGTTGCTGAACGTGTCGGGGCCGAAGACCCAACTGCGGTGGGCCGTGCTCTCCGAGTTCACCGGGCCGACCTGGCTGCCCGACAGCACCTACCTTCCCAGCGGGGCGACCCTGCTCCCTCCCGCCGACATGCCTCCGAAGACGGTGCGGACGAGCGTGCGCGTCTCGGTCGGCAGGCTGCCCGGCCGCTGGGTGCCGGTCCCCGGCATCCCGACCCGGGTGGACGGTCTCGCGGTCGAGCAGGACCAGGAGTCCGGCACGCTCCTGTCGTCGGACGGCCCGGTGGCCGGGCGGAGGTACGCCGCGACGGGCGAGGTCCCGGAGTGGAGCGGCTCGCAGGCGGCCGGAGCCGTGATCGACTCCGGCGAGCAGTACCAGCGCTACCTCCGGCTGCCGCCCGGTGCGCCGCGCAAGCTCGAGGAGATCGCCCTCGCGGCCGCGGGGGACGGCACCGCGCACCAGCGCGCGTCCCGCCTCGCCGCGTACCTGCGCGCCTCCTACACCTTCAAGCCGGGCGCCCCGGGCGGGCACGGCTACGCCGAACTCGCGAAGCTGCTCGTCGCCCCGGGCCGCCGGGGCGGCGGCGCGACGTCGGAGCAGTTCGCCAGCGCGTTCGCGGTGCTGGCGAGGGCGGCCGGTCTGCCGAGCCGGGTGGCGGTCGGGTTCGGGCCGGGCAGCGGCGACCGCGAACGGGTGGTCCGCACCGGCGACGCGGTGGCCTGGGGCGAGATCTACTTCCGGGGCCTGGGCTGGGTGCCCTACGACCCGAACCCGCGCGAGCGTACGCAGGCGTCCCCCCAGACCGGTTCCGGGAAGCGGATCGAAGAAGGCGATGAGCCGTCCGACGGTCCCGACGCCCAGGACCTCGGCGACCAGGGCGGTGCGGGCGGCGGCGGGCGCTCGGGTTCGGGCTCGGGCCCGGAGGGCCTGCTCGTTCTCCCGGCGCTGGTCCTGCTGGCCTTCCTGATCGGGGCGCCGCTGCTGGGCGCGATCCGGTCCCGGCGGCTGCGCCGGGGCGCCGCGCCCGACCGGATCCGGGCGGCCTGGACGGAGTTGCTGGTGGCGACGCGCGTCGCGGGGCTGCCCGTTCCCGCGTCCGCCACCCCGGTCGAGATGGCGGAGCGGCTCGCGCGGGAACTGCCGCGCACCGACCTCGCCCGGCTGCGCAGGGTGGGCCGCCTGGTGAACGCCGTCCGCTACGGGGGCTCGGTCACCCTGGAGGACGCCGCGTTCACGGTCGCGGAGGTCCGTTCCGTGACCGCCGCGCTGCGCCGCTCCCGGCCGCTGCCGCGCCGCCTGCTCTGGTGGTGGGACCCGCGTGCGCCGCTGTGGGCGGCTCAGCCCTCCCGCTTGCCGCGGTGAGTGCAGACGGGCTTGGCGTAGGCGACCCGGTCGACGTCCAGCACGGCGACGACGGTCAGGCAGTACTCCACGCTCGGGTTCAGGGCGAGGATCGTGGCCTTCGCGGTCCCCGCCGGCACGTTGGCCATGGTGGACGGCGTGCGCCCCGCCGGACCGCCGACCACGTAGTACGCGGCCTTGCCGCCGGTGGCGTCCTTCCAGCTGATCTCGATCGAGACGCGGTTGTCGACGATCTGCACCTGGCTGGGGCTGAACTTGGTCTCCGGCCGCACCGCCGTCGGGGTGGACGTGGGCGTCGGCGAGCCCGAGCTGGGCGCGGGGGTGGCGGGAGCCTGCGACGCGGGAGCCTGCGAGGCGGGCGGCGACGCCGCGGGCGGGTCCGCACGGCGCCGATCGGCCGAGCCTGAGCCCGTCAGGAGGGCGATCACGCTGAACACGACCGCGGCGAGCACGAGCCCCACCAGCGCCAGCAGCACGATCCGGGGGCGCTGCGACTTCGCGGGCTCCCCCTGCGGGGTGAAAGGCCCCTGCGGTTCCGCGAAGTGCAGCGGCTGGTCCGCGAATTCCGTGAGCGGCGCCTGCGGCTCCTCGAAGGGCACGTGCCGGTACGAGGGCTGTGCATACTGCTGCGGGGGCGGCGCCTGCTGTCCCTCGAACGGCATCTGCTCGTAGGTGGACGGCGCCTGCTGTTCCGCGAAGGCCGCCTGCCATTCCGCGAAGGACGCCTGCGGCCCTCCCGGGGAGACCTGCGTTTCCGCCGACGGCGTTCGCGGTTCCGCGAAGTGCACCTGCTGGTCTTCCAAGGGCGCCTGCTGCCCCCCGAAGTGCACCTGCTGATCCTCGAAGGGCGCCTGCTGCCCCCCGAAGTGCACCTGCTGGTCCTCGAAGGGCGCCTGCGGTTCCGCGAAGTGCACCTCCTGGTCAGCGAGAGGCACCTGCGGCTCCGGGACGGCGGCCGGTGCCGGAACGGGCTCCGGTGCCGCCTTGTCCCACGGCGACCAAGGCGCGTATTCCCCAGGGACGTCGTGCGGGGGAACGGCGCGGAGCCCCTCCTCCAGCGCCTCGACGAACGCACGCGCCGTCGGGTACCGGTCGGCGGGCTCGCTCGCCAGCGCCTTTCCGAGGACGTTCCCGAGCCACTCCGGCACGTCGTCGCGCGGCACCCGGGGAGCCGCCTCGTCCGGGGCGCGTCCGCCGCCGGTGGCGAAGGGAGCGCGCCCGGCCAGCAGGCCCCACAGGGTGGCGCCGAGCCCGTACACGTCGGCCTGCACGGTCTGCGGACGCCCCAGCAGCGCCTCCGGAGCGGCGAACCCGGGCTCGACGCGGTCCCGGGCGACCGGCGCCAGGACGCCCGGCGCGGTGTGCGCCGCCAGTCCCCGCGCGGTCGCCGGACCGGTGAGCAGCGGTCCCGCCTCGCCCCGCATGATCCGGCTCGGGCGGACGTCGCCGTGCACCAGTCCCTCGTCGTGCAGCGCCTGCAGGGCCCGGCCCGTCGCGACGGCGGTCCCGACCGCGTCCGCGATCGGCAGAGGCTCCGGCGGGAGAGCGCCGGCGGGGCAGTACACGGCCACCGTGTACCGCTGCCCGCTCGTGGCGCGGCCGCTCTCCAGCACGCTCACCAGGTGCTCGCCGCGGGAGGCGCGTTCGAGGGCGGCCAGTTCCTCCGCCGGGGTCTCGGAACCGTCGAGCCGCACCCTGACGGCGACCTCGGCGCCGGACTCCTCGTGCACGGCGCGGTAGGTCACCGAGCCGGCGCCGCGACGGAGGATCGACAGCCCGCCGTACCCGGGGAGCAGGCTCGACGAGTCGGCGCGGGGGGCGGCGGCGACCCTCAGCTCGGGCGGGGGGCTGTCGGACGGCCAGGTGAACGTCGTCCCCGCCGGGCCCGGCGCCGGCTCGGACCGGGGGGCGCCGAGCAGTTCCAGCAGCTCCGCCAGGGTCAGCGGCTTCGCCGTCGCGATCACTTCGGGGGCGAAGACGTCGCCGCGCTCGGTGAAGAAACCGTGGACGATCACGGTGTGGCCGCTCGCCGCCAGCCTGTCGGCCAGGAAGGGGACACCGGCCTCCGGAAGGTCCTCCTCGAAGTCCGGCGCGAACATGAACGCCGCCGGGGCGCGGACCCTGCCGCTCTTGGACAGGTCACGCAGCCCGCTGGCGGAGGCGGCGTCGAACACGGCGGGGAAACGACCCGTGGCGCGCAGCCTCTGGGCGAGGTCCGGGTTCCCCGCCACGATGAGGTTCGGTGCGGTGACCATTACCTCGGGCCCCGGACGAGAAGGTCGGACGTCGGCACAGGGACCCTCCTCGCTGACCTGTCGACGAATGTATAGCCCATCCCTTCTAGACGTCCGTGCGCGCCGTCATTGCGCAACCCTCCTCGGGCTCCCGATCGCCGCTCGATCTCACCAGACGACGGCGGACTCGTCGCCTTCCTCGTCGCCCGGCGCGGCCACGTCGTGGAGCGTGGCGGTCGGGGCCGGCTGACCGGCGTGCATCTTCTGGATCATCGCCTCGGCCGCCGCCTTGCCCCTCGCGATGGCGTCCCGGTCACCGCGCTTCCACCAGGGGGTGAGCCACATCTCGACGGGACGGGCGGTGCCGGCGACGACGGCGGCGCGGCCGAACGGCATCGTCCGCAGCTCCTCGGGGGTGAGGATGTGCTTTCCCTCGTGCTTGCCCACGAGGTCGGCGAGGTCGGAGAGGTCCTTGACCGTGCCGGAGCCGCCCGAAATGATCTTGACGGTGGCGTTGTCCCACAGGGACGCGGCGCCGTCCGTGCCCCACACCCGGCGGGCCTCCGCCAGCGACGTCAGGTAGACGTGCACGCTGATCGAGTAGCCGCCGGACTCGCCCATGTAGGTGGCGAGGCCGCCGAGGGGGCAGATGTCGGCCACCTGGTTCAGCTCGAACGTCAGCGGCGGGTCGAGGCGGCCGCTCGGATTCTTCATCGCCGTGCCGCGCGCGCTGCGGAAGTACTGCTCGATGATGGTCGTGACGATGGGGGCGATGCCGCCCCAGTCGCTCTGCTTCTTGGAGACGAAGTACAGGGTGTTCCGGCCCTGGAGGAACTTCCGGAAGTCGAACTCCTCACCGGGGTCCGGCGTGCAGTCCGCCAGCACCTCGGGCTGCGAGAAGCACGACATGACCTGGATCACTCCGGACCACATGCTCTCGTTCCGCATGTTGAACTCGAGCGCCCCGGTATAACCGGGGGCGGTCCGCCCCTCGCGCTCGCCCTGGCGCAGGATCTCCAGCGCCTCCTCGCCGTTGGCCTCGTAGACCCAGCGCATCACCTCGCGGAAGTTGAGGCGGCCGATCGCGCCGGCGTGCAGCAGGCAGCGGATGATCGTCATGATGCCACCGAGCAGGCTGCCGCCTTCGTGCCCGATGTCGAAACCGCTCGTCTGGACGAGCGTGCCCGCCCGGACCGCGCACACGTTCGGGTCCTCGCACCCCTGCAGCGGCGACCAGCGCATCCGGTTCGGCCAGCCGGTCCAGTTGAACGGGTCGAAGACGTACACCTCGCCGAACTGCGACCGCACCATGGCCGTGTTGATGAACGTCTCGCGGCGGCTGGACGTGACGATGCAGGGGCCGGGCGCGTCGATGGTGAACGGCGTGACGAAGTGCACGTCCTTCCCCTGCCGCGGCGCCGCGAGGATGATCGCGGTGTCCTCCAGGGACGCGTACAGCTTCCGCCGGGACCTGATGTCCCGGCCGATGTAGAACCCGACGTCCTCGGGCTTCACCGAGCGCGCGGGAACGTTCTGCGTCGACGGCCGGACCTGTGCGGCCTTGCTCTGGACGGTCCGGGCGCTCAGCAGCTTGCGGACCTCCCAGCCGGAGGCGAAGCCCAGCCGCAGCCGGCGCCACGTCCGGTGGCGCCGCCAGTTCAGCAGGAGCCGGATCAGGACGTAGGCGCCGAGGGCCATCGCCAGGAGCAGCACGGCGAGCAGGCCGAAGAAGATCGGGGCCGACCCCAGGGCCGCCGCCGCCGCGGGCGGCCACGCGCCGCGCGGATCGTTCGGATGGCGCACGAGGTTGTAGGTGATGCGCAGGCAGTCCGTCGGGCTGGAATCCGGCCATCCGCCGCCCGAAAGGACCCCGGACAACTGGCCCGCCAACCACGTCAGGAAACTGCTCGCCCCGCCCAGCAGCGCGCTCACAAAGCCAATACCTATGAAGACCACGTAAACGTCGTCGTCGTCATTGCCGGCCATAGAGCCTCCTCAATCGTGATGTCCGGTTCAAGCGGTTCCGACCGCCGACACGCGCCACGGGGCGCTCGGATCCTTGCGCCGGAGGGTGACGAACGCGGTGGCGTGGACGGGGGAGCCCTTCCAGCCGTCCCGGCCGGTGGGCGTGACGGTGATCCCCCATCCCCGGTGAGCCAGCGTGGGCGTGTCGGCGGGGACGTCGCCTTCGGGGGTTCGCCGGGTGAGGCGGACCTTGGCGTAGGCATGGTGCTCGCTCCACTGCCCGGGAACGACGCCGCCGGGCTGGTCGGAGACGGACACCTTGTAGAAGTCGTCCAGAAGGGGCATCGCTCGCTGGTAGGCGTCGCGCTGGCTGTGATCGGTGGTGGAGTCGACGAGCCACATTAGGGTGAGCGCCGCCTTGGACACCGCCGTGGCGTCGTAGTGGTCGAGCCGGGTGAGGTCGGGCAGGCCGCCGGGCACTTTCGGGGACGCGGTCGCAGGCGGCGGAGAGGAGATCGCGCTGGTGGGGGCGGTGCTGGGGGCCGGTGTGGCCCGGGGCGTCCCGCAGGAGGCGAGGGCGCAGGTGAGCGCGGCGAGGAACACGATGCGCGGCGGGCGTCCGGGGGCGGCCATGGGCTCCTTCCGAAGGGCGGCGGGCGGATGCGTGCCGCGGCGCGGCCGGGCGGCCCCGTGGTCAGGCAGCACGTACGTCGCCCAGCACGGAGATGTGGACATGGTCGTAGTGGTTGGCCGTCAGGCCGCCGCGGTCCTCCATCTGCCGCCAGCCCTCGCCGGCCCTGTCGGGATTCCAGATGTGCTGGCGGTAGATGATGTACATGATGCCGAGGCGCCCGGCGTTGGCCTTGGCCCAGTTGGCGATGTCGTAGCCGAGCTGGACCTCGCGGGCGTTCGGCGCCCCTGAGCTGATCATGAAGTCGCAGGCGCGGCCGAGGGGGTGTTCGCCCCCACCGGGGATGCCGCCGTTGGCGCGGTAGCAGCCGATCCCGCGCGGGACGCCGAACAGGGTCTTGATCTGGTCGCGGACGCAGGCCGTCCGCTTGGTGATGTTGCCTTCGACCATGCCCCCGCCCGCGGGGCAGACCGATCCCGGCTTCCAGTTGCCGCCGTCGCCGAACGAGGCGCATGATGCTCCGGCATTGTTCTGACCGCCGAGGGAGAACTTGCCGCCCGCGTAGCGTTCGGCCCACGACAGCACCAGGTTCACATAGTCCGTGGAATGGTTGTAGGCGAAGATCGCCTTTCTGGTGTCACCGGGCGCGCCGCTGGCGTGCAGATAGTTCGCGGCACTGAAAATTGCGTCCGCCGGGTCGTAGCGGCTCTTTTTACCGTCGTTGTTCCCGTCGACCGCATAAGCGTTGAAGGTGCTCTGCAGGAACTGCATCGGACCGCCCGCGCCGGCGTAGTTCTCCCCCGATGAAACGCCCGGAAGTTTGGACCGCCCGTGGTCGGTCTCCACCTTTCCGATTCCGGCGAGCAGGTACCAGGGAATGCCGTACTTCGGGCCCGCGGCCTTGTACAGCTGGACGTAGTTGGCGGGAATGCTGTCCGTGGGGGCCTTGGCCGCCGCGGCGACGTTCCGCACGGCTCCGGCGTCGAGGGACCCTCCGGCCTGAGCGCGGCGGTAGACCACCGGCGCCACGGTCGGGCCGCCCGTCCGGCTCGGCTTGGGCGCCGGGCTCAGCAGGTCGGGGCCGTCGGGATTCGCCGGTCCGCAGGCGAAGGTGGCGCCGGGCGCGAGGATGTTCTGGACCGCCACGAACATCGCCGCGACCAGGAGCGCTGCGATGGCCATCGACCCGAAGCAGCCCGTCCTGAAGATCAGCTTGCCCAGGCTGAAGGTCACCATCGGGGATCATTCCCGGAACAGTTGATGATGTGGCCCTCCCAGATCGGCGGTGACGTCGCCGACCCTCCCGCCGGGGGCGGAGGGCCGAGCCGCCACCGTCGGCGTCCTCTTCGGGCGTGCCTCGCCTGCACGGACCCGCCGACC
Source organism: Actinomadura verrucosospora (assembly GCF_039540335.1). Classification (NCBI taxonomy): domain Bacteria; kingdom Bacillati; phylum Actinomycetota; class Actinomycetes; order Streptosporangiales; family Thermomonosporaceae; genus Actinomadura; species Actinomadura verrucosospora. The sequence continues at coordinate 13,351 of NZ_BAABEV010000022.1, forward strand.
AAGACAGTGCGGTCAACGCGCGGTGATGCAAGGTGGGTCCTGCGGTCGCGCGCGGGAACGGGCGCCGGGAGACCGCAGGCCGACGGGTTGACGGGAGCGGCGGCTCGCGGACGGTCGGTCCCAGTAGATTGATCTCCGCTGGTGCGGAGCCAGCAGGCCAGAGCAGAGCCGCTCGTGACTTTCCCGGAGGTGGGCACCCGTGGTGCGGGCAACGGAGAGCGGCGGCCCGCAGCGCGGGGGGACCGGCCCCGAGGGGCTGCCGAGCGTGCCGGGCTCGGCATATCCTGTTCGGCAGACCCGACCTCAGCACGAGGGGTATGCTGCCCAGGCGGTCATACCAGCAGAACAAGGACCGGTGCCGAGAAGCACGCTCGGACTGGTCACGTACAACGGACGAGCTCCAGGGATCTGGCTCTCCTCCTGCCATGGGGGAGCCGGCGCCTCCACACTCGCCGCGCTCATCCCCAACAGTGTGAGCGCGGGACGCTACTGGCCGACGCCCGCGCCCCCGGGGCAGTCCCAGGTGCTGCTCGTCGCCCGGAGCCACGCCGCAGGGCTGTGCGCCGCCCAGGCGGCCGTGGCGCAGTGGGCGGCGGGAACCCTCCCGAGCGTCCAGCTGATCGGTCTGGCCGTGGTGGCCGACGCTCCAGGAAAGCGTCCGAAGCCGCTGGCGGACCTCATGCGTCTGATCGCCGGCGGAGTCCCGCGTCTCTGGGACCTGCCGTGGGTCGAGGCCTTCCGCCTCGGCGACCCTCCGGACAAGGTGCGGCTTCCCCCCGCCTACGCGCGTCTGGTCCGCGACGTGGGCGGTCCGGTCCCCTCCTGATCGCAACAGAGTCGCCGCCCTGCGGCGCTTGCCGATCAGTGCGGCCCCCGGACCGTCCAGTACAAGTACAGAACCGTGCTCGGAAGGAGCCCGCCGGTCCAGCGCTGACAGGCGGCGACCCCTTCCAGAATGGGGCCCATCGATCGCGCGGACGGCGGATGCGTCGCGACGCGCGCCGGTGAGCCCCGGCCAAGTCGCCGTCCGCCGACTCCGGCCGGACAGACCCTCATCGCATCATCTCGGAGGACGCGCATGCTCGACGCGACGATCACGTGGACGGCCCACCTGCTCGACCATGCGGCTGCCCTTGCCAGGGACATCCCGAACCCGGGGCAGGGCGAGGCGCCGCCGTTCGCGAACAAGATCGAGAAGCTGCTCGGCTGGGCGGCGTGGGGCGGCCTGCTCGCCTGCGTGGCGGGTTTCGTCATCATCGGCGCCCGGATGGGGATCCAGCACAAGAAGGGCGAGGGGGGCAGTCACCTCGGAAGCATGTTCATCGTGGGCTTCGGCTGCCTGCTCATCGTGAGCGCCGGATTGATCGTCAGAAACCTCGCGGCTTGAGGCCGGCGCCCCGGCACCTCCGCGCACGCGGCAGGGGCCGCAGGGGCCGGCCGCCCGCGCGCCGGCGCGTGTCGGTCCTGTCCGCCGCGCTGCTGGCGCTGGGCGCCGCCCTGCTCACGATCAGCCTTCTCCCCGCTCCCGCACCGGAGATCGCCCTGGACGGGCAGCGCGGGGCGGCCTCGTTGGAACGCTCTGAACCGGCCGGTCCGCTCGCCGCGGGCCCGGCGCGGCTCGCGGTCGAGGCCCTCCCGGCCGTCCAGGGACCGGGCCGGGTGGCGACCGTCGGCTTCGCGGCGCTGGGAGCGCCCGTCGACTGGGACAAGACGGAGGACATCGAGACGATCGACACCGACCCCGGCGGCAAGCTCCAGTTCGACCCGGAGTCGGGCCGGATCAGAGTGTGCGACAGCAACGAAGACGGCCACGTCGCGCGCGGCTACGCCATCCTCGACGGGCGCGAGGTGGCCTTCGTGCACAAGGGCACGAAGGGGCATTGCGACGAGATCCAGATCCCCGACTACAAGCGCAGCACGAACTACCAGTTCAAGGTCTGCATCGCCAGGAGCAATTCAGATCCGGACGGCTACTGCAACACCAGCACCAGCACCCAGTGGCCGAAGGAAGACAAGAAGAACGACTCCTGCTGGGATCTGAAGACCGACGACGAGAAGATCGACTGCGTGGGGGGTGTGGAGGAGTTCTGCAACCAGTGGCAGCACACCAGTGGAATGTTCCCCAAGCAGTGCGAGAAGGACCATTCTGACAAGAAGCCGAACGTTCTGAAGCCTCCCATCGGCAGAAAGCCGGACGTCAACGCCAGGCCCGACGCTTCGCTGCCGCGCGGCCACGCCAAGGGCGTGGGCGAGGTCACCGAACCGATCCAACCCTTGCTCCGCTGGATGATCTGGACGGCGCTGGCGGCATGCGTCCTGGGCTTCATCCTGGTCGGAGGAAAAATGGGGGTCAAGCACAAGAGGGGCGAGTTCGGATCGCACGCCGCCGACCTGAGGTGGGTGCTGCTCGCGTGCGTTATGGCGGGCTCAGGGCTGGCCCTCGCGTTCGTCACCCTTCTGGTCGATGATTTCTGAGAAGAAGGCCCGTCGTGTTTAGGTCGAGCGACTTCGCAATCTCCGCTCCACGCCGTTCAGGGGGTTCGTAATGGACGATCTCCTCAATCAGGCGTGGGCATGGCTCGTCAGTAAACTGCTGGACTGGGCGCTGTCGAGTTTCCAGACGTTCCTCACCTGGTGGATGAGCGACGCCTACAGCGTGCAGATGACCGGCGAACAGGGCGGAGTGCTCTACGGGATCCGCGAGTACAGCAACTGGATGACCGCCGGGGGAGCGTTCGTCGGCTTCCTCGTCGCGGCCTTCCGGATCGCGGTCAAACGCAAGGGCGCGCCGTTCAGACAGGCGATGTCCCAGTTCTTCGAACTGGCCGTCATCGTCCTGACGCTGGCCACGCTGGTCAACCTGCTGAACATCGCCGGGCAGAGGTACTCGCACTGGATCGTCGCGGGCATGGGCCCGAAGAACGACGCCTGGATCGACAACTGGAAGAACGGGATCGATCTCCTCGGCGGAAACCAGGACGACACCTCGTTCATCCTCGCCTTCTTCGCCCTCGCCGCAGCGCTCTCGTCGGCGATCCAGTTCGTTCTGATGCTCTTCCGCAACGGCGCTCTCGTCGTCCTGGTGGGAATTCTCCCGACGGTCGCCGCGGCCCGGTTCACCTCGTACGGAGACGCCGCCTACAAGCGATGCCTCGGCCTGCTGGTCGCCTTCGTCGCGGTCCAGCCGGTCATCGCGACGATCGACGCGAGTGCCCTGGCCCTGATGGCGTCCAAGTACGAGGCCGACCGCCTCGCCGGCCTGGCCCTCGCCGCCGGGTCGGTGTTCGCGATGCCGACGACCATCCGCGCCGTGATGCCCGTGGCCACGGAGGGCATGGGCTTCTTCGGCATCCGCCAGGTCGGCCACTTCACCTACGGCGGTACCGCGGTGACCATGCGCAGGTCGGCGACGGGTCTCTTCACGGGCCTGCTGGCGAGCGGTGGCGGCGGTGGCGGTGGTGGCGGGGCGGCTCCCGCGCCGCGCACCCGCACCGGCGGCGGCTGGGGCTGGGGCTGGGGTAACAGAGGCGGCGGCGCGGGCGGCGGCACGGGCGGCGGCGGAACGCCCCCCAGGCCGCCCAACGGCCCGGGCGGCGGACCAGGCGGCGGACCGGGCGGTGGCCCGGGCGGTGGCCCGGCCGGCGGACCGGGTGGCGGACCGACGGGTGGACCGACCGGCGGGCCGACCGGGGCACCGAGCGGTGGCCCGAGCGGCGGGCCGGGCAGCGGGTCGGGCAGCGGGTCGGGCAGTGGCTCGGGCAATGGCCCGGGCGGCGGCGGAGGACCGCAGGGCCCGTCGGGCGCCGACCCTTCTTCCAGCGTCCCGCCGTATGACGTTCCCGCTCCCGACTTTTCCTCCATCGGAGGGAATGGCAGCCAGCCGCCGCCCTACCAGCCCCCCGATTCTGGTTCCTCCTCCAGCGGAGGTACCGGGTACTCGCCTCCGTCCGGGGGCGGTGGCCCGAGCGGCAGCAGCGGAAGCGGAAGCGGTCCCAGTGGCAGTTCGTAGCCGAAGGAATGAGGTGGAGGCGGCGTGACGTCCGACTACCGTGAACCCACGTACGGGAACTGGCGGAAGCCGGTGTCCCCTGGAATCGGGCGGCTGGGACTGGCGGGCACGCTGATCCTCATGGTCGGGCTGATCGTCATCACCCTGATCGCGACGTTGTCGCTGATGCTGGCCCTGCTCGGCGCCGTCGCGCTGGGGGTGGTCATGCTGCCGCTCGTCATCCAGGACGCGCATGGGCGGACCGCCCTCCAGTCGCTCACGGCACGGGTGACCTGGTGGTCGGGCCGCTCCCAGGGGTGGCACCTCTACCGTTCGGGACCGCTGAGCGTCGTCCCGCACGGCACGTGCCGCCTTCCGGGGCTGCTCGCCCAGTCCCGGCTGGTGGAGGGCCGCGACTCCTACGGGCGCCCGTTCGCCCTGGTCGTGATCCCGTCCACGAAGCACTACACCGTGGTGTTCGAGTGCAACGCCGAAGGTGCGGCGCTGGTCGACCAGACCCAGATCGACACGTGGGTCTCCCACTGGGGGCAGTGGCTGGCCTCGCTGAGCTACGAGCCGGGGCTGGTCTCCGCGAGCGTGACCATCGAGACGGCCCCCGACACCGGGACCCGCCTCCGGGAGGAGATCTACGCCAACACCGACCCGAACGCGCCCGAGCTGGCCCGGCAGGCCCTGGACGAGATCGTCTGGAACTACCCGGTGGGCAGCGCGCGGGTCTCCACCCGCATCGCGGTCACCTACGCGGCCCTGCCGCAACTCGGGGGCAAGCGGCGCGACCAGGACGCGATGGTGCGGGAGGTCGGGATGCGCATTCCCGGACTGATCTCCGGGCTGGCGATGACCGGCGCCGGATCCGCCCGCGCGCTGACCGCGAAGGAACTCGCCCGCGCCGTGCGGATCGCCTACGACCCGGACGCGCAGAAGGTCCTGGAGGCCGCCGAGGACCAGGAGATCCGCTGGGAGGACGCCGGGCCGGTCGCGGCGCAGGAGTCGTGGGACCACTACGTCCACGACAGCGGCTGCTCCATCACCTGGGGCATGTCGGAGGCGCCGCGGGGCGAGGTGCTGTCCAACGTGATGACGGGGCTGGTGGCCCCGCACCACGACATCGCCCGCAAGCGCGTCACCTTCCTCTACCGCCCGCACGATCCGGCCTCCGCGGCCCGGATCGTGGAACGGGACCGCCGGGACTCGCGCTTCCGCCTCGACGGCGCCTCCAGCGCCGCCCGGAACGAGATCGACGTGATCAAGAGCGACCAGTCGGCCCTCGAGGAGGCCAGGGGAGCGGGAGTGATCCGGTTCACCGTCCTCATCACCGCCACCGTCCGCTCGGCCGAGGAGCTCCCGGTCGCGGCGGCGGCCGTCGACACCCTCACGGGCCCCGCGCGGCTGCGGCTGCGGCAGATGTACGGGTCGCAGGCGTCGGCGTTCGCGGCCGCCCTTCCGCTGGGCATCGTCATCCCCGACCACCTTCAGGTGCCGGCTCTGGTGCGGGAGGCCCTGTGAAGCGCCCCGCCGAACCGGTCCCCGGAGTGGTCGGAGAGCTCCTCGCCGAACAGGACGGCGAGAAGGGCAAGAAGAGCAAGAAGAAGAAGGAGAAGAAGCCCAGGCCCGAGCTCAAGCCCGGGTTCCGGGGGTTCTCCCGCCGCGGCGGGGGCCGGGCCTCCTACGTGGAGATGCCGTCGGAATGGCGCGGGACCACGGTCCAGGTGTGCGGGCTGTGGCCGTTCGGGGCCGGGTCGGGAACGCCGATGGTGGGGGTGCCGCTCGGCCGCGAGCTGACCACCGGCGCGGCGCTGTGCTGCGACCCGATCTCGTGGTTCCAGCGGGCGAACCTGATCCACAACCCGTCGGCCCTGGTGCTGGGCAAGCCGGGGCTGGGCAAGTCGACGCTGATCCGCAGGATGGTGGTGGGGCTGGTCGGGCAGGGGGTGTTCCCCATGGTGCTCGGCGACCTGAAGCCCGACTACGTCGACCTGGTCCGGGCCATGGGCGGGCAGATCATCAAGCTCGGCCGCGGGCTCGGCTCGCTGAACGTGCTCGACCCGGGGGCGACGGCGCACGCGGCGGCCAGGCTTCCCGGGCCCGCGCGGGCCAAGCTGATCGCCGACGCGCACGGCCGCCGGCTGAACATGGTCAGCGCGCTGGTCACGCTGCTGCGCGGCGCGCCGATCGCCGACACCGAGCGCACCGTTCTGAACGCCGCCCTGCGGGTGCTGGACGAGCGCCACCGCGGCGTGCCCGTCCTGCCCGACCTCATCAAGGTGATCGACGACGGGCCGGAGCGGCTGCGCGCGGTGACCCTCGCGCGCGGGGACGAGGCGCGGTACCGCGCGGCCGTCGACCCGCTGCACGCCTCGCTGCTCGGCGTCCTGGACGGTCCGATGGGCGAGACGTTCGCGCACCAGACCACCACCGCGATCGAGCTCGACAATCCGGGCGGCGTCTGCATCGACATCAGCGGGATCGACGACGCCGACGCCGAGCTGCAGGCCGCCGTCCTGCTGGCGTGCTGGTCGGACGGGTTCGGCTCGATCGAGGCCGCGCACGCGCTGGCCGACGAGGGGCTCGAACCGCAGCGGCACTTCTTCGTCGTCCTGGACGAGCTGTGGCGGGTGCTGCGGTCCGGGCGCGGCCTGGTGGACCGGGTCGACGCGCTCACCCGCCTCAACCGGCAGCGCGGCACGGGGCAGGTGATGATCACGCACACCATGGCCGACCTGCTGTCGCTGAGCGACCGCGCCGACCGGCTCAAGGCCAAGGGCTTCGCCGAGCGCGCGGGCATGGTGATCTGCGGCGGGCTGCCGCAGGCGGAGATGCCGATGGTGAACGAGGTGGTCCGGATGTCCTCCATCGAGGAGCGCATGATCATCGACTGGTCGACGCCGCCGTCCTGGAACCCCGAGCTCAAGCGGGACAGCGAGCCCCCGGGACGCGGGAGGTTCCTGGTCAAGGTCGGCGGCCGCCCGGGCATCCCGTTCAAGGTGGAGCTCACGTCCGTCGAGCGCGATGTCAACGACACCAACAAGCGCTGGACCAACTCGACCACGAGGCCTCCCGCCCAAGCCGTCTGAGGGCTGTTCGTCCGGCCGGCCGTGGAACATCCTTGTACCGGCGTGGTGATGCGCGGCGGATGTGAGGGAAGCCGTGGCGAGACGGACATGGTGGCGGGGCGCGAGCGTCTACCGGCCGCCGCCGCCCGCGCCGACGCTCGTGGATCCCGCCACGTCCGCGGCGGCGGACGGCGTCCCGGAGGAGTGGGCGGTCGGTGACCGCATCCTGGACCTCTACGAGGTCCGCGAGCTGTACGGCGACGGCGGCATGGGGCTGGTCTACCGCGTCCGCCACCTCGGCTGGGACATCGACCTGGCCGTCAAGTGCCCGCGCCCCGGCATGCCGGCGAGCGAGGACCTGGTGCGGCTGTTCGTCCAGGAGGCCGAGACGTGGGTGGCGCTGGGGCTCCACCCCAACATCTGCACGTGCCACTACGTGCAGACGCTGGGCGCGGTTCCGCGGGTCTTCGCCGAGTTCGTCGACGGCGGAAGCCTGCGGCATTGGATCCGCGGGGGACGCCTGTACGAGGGCGGCCCGCGGGCGGCGCTGGAGCGGATCCTGGACGTGGCGATCCAGACCGCCTGGGGCCTGGCGCACGCGCACCGCCTCGGCGTGGTGCACCAGGACGTCAAGCCGGCCAACGTCCTGCTCGACTCGGCAGGGAACGCCAAGGTGAGCGATTTCGGGCTGGCGCGTGCCGGCGAGCTGATGACGGAGCGGTCGTCGGCGGAGCCGGGCGACGGCACGCTTCTGGTCACGACCGGAGGGTTGAGCCCTGCCTACGCCTCGCCCGAGCAGGCGGCCCGGCGTCCCCTCGGGCGGCGCGCGGACGTGTACAGCTTCGCCGTCAGCGTGCTGGAGATGTTCACCGGCCGGGTCCGCTGGCGCCTGGGCCCGGCCGCGGCGACGGGCCTCGCCCGCTACCTGGACGGCCGGAATCCCGGCGCGCCCATGGACGCCATGCCCGCCGGGCTCGCCGAACTGCTGGCCCGCTGCCTGCGCGAGGAGCCGGAGCACCGGCCGCGGGGCATGGCCCCGGTCGCCGAGGAACTGGTCTCCCTCTACGCGGCGGAGTTCGGGACGCCCTACCCGCGGGCCCTGCCCGCGACGGCCGGACTGCGCGCCAACGAGCTCAACAACCGGGCGCTGTCGCTGCTCGACCTCGGGCGGCCGGAAGAGGCGGCGGCGGCCTTCCGGGAGGCGCGCGCCGCCGACCCGCGCCATCCGGAAGTGATCTACAACTCCGGCCTGCTGCGCTGGCGCGCCGCCGGCATCACCGACGCCGACCTGACGGCTGAGCTGGAGTCGGTTCGCCGCGACGATCCCGAACGGGTGGGACGGCTCCTCCGCCTGGTCGAGCGCGAGCGCGGTGACACCGAGGTCCGCGAGGAGCGCGGCGCCGACATCGAGGCGGAGGTCGAGGAGGACGAGGAGGACACCGAGTTCGAGGCGGAGGTCGAGGACGACGTCGAGTTCGACACGATCGGAACCGAGACCGTCTTCGCCCTGTGCCCCACACCCGACGGCCGGCACATCGTGGGCGCGGGTTCGAGCGGGTGCCTGCTCGTCTGGGAGCTGGACACGGGCCGCCGCGTGCGGACCATCCCGACCGGCAACTGGGTGATCTCCCAGATCCGCGTGACCCGCGACGGGCGGCACGCGCTGGTCGGGAAGGACAGCCTGCAGGCGTGGGACCTGGTCACCGGCGAACGCACCGGTCCCTGGCGGGGGAGGAGATCGGGAACGGACGCGATCTGCCTGACCCCCGATGGAGCTTTCGCTCTGACGGCGGGTCGGCGCGACTCCATGCATCTCTGGGAGGTGGCCACGCTCCGGCGAGTGCGCACGTTCCCTGGGCCGCGGGACGAGAAGGGTCACAGCGTCATGAACGCGGTCTGCGTCAGCCCCGACGGGCGCCATGCCCTGTCCGCGTACGGCGGTCCCCTGCTGTGCCTGTGGGATCTGGTCACGGGGCAGACGGTCTGGAAGACGGAGATCCCGGATGAGATGGACGGCCGCCTCCTGCACAACGCGTCGCTGGTGCACGTCACCCCCGACGGCCGGCACGCCGTCGCGGCCTTCCCCCGGGGCGTCGTCGTCACGCTGGACATGGCCACCGGGCGGATCACGCACACGTTCGCCGATCCCTCGTCCCCCGCGCTGAAGAAGATGTGCGTCACTCCGGACGGGCGCCATCTGCTGATGATCGACGGCGTGCTGCGGCTCTGGGAGCTGGACACCTGGCGCTGCGTCCGGACGATGAGCGCCCCGCCCGATCCGCGGAGTGCCTGCGTGGCGCCGGACGGCCGCCGCGTCGTGATCGGGCCCGATCACGGTCGGCCGCGAGTCCTGGATCTGGGGCGGCGGCGCCCGGCCCCGCTGCAGATCTGCCGCCCCCGTTCCCACGGCGAGCTGAGCGGGCTCGACTCGCACGTCAGGGCGCAGGCGGCGGAGGCGGAACGGCAGATCGGCGCGCGGCGGTACACCGAGGCCGCGGCGACGCTCGAACGGCTCCGGAGCACGCCCGATCTCGGCGGCAGCGCGCCCGCCCTCGACGCGTGGCACAGACTCGCGCTGGTGTCGGCCCGGGTCGGGGTCCGGGCGTCATGGCATCTGGGGACGCTGGCGGCTCATACCGGGCCGGTGACGTGCCTGGACGTCACGCCCGACGGTGAACGGGCCGTGTCGGCGGGCGCGGACGGTGCCGTGCGGGTGTGGGACGTCGCCGCGAGGCGCCTCGTGCACCGGCTGGTCGAGGAGAGCCCGGGCGTGCGCGCCCGCCTCACCCCGGACGGGCGCCGCTGCGTCACCGCGTCGACGGGCGACGAGCTGAACGTGTGGGACCTGTCCGCCGGGAGGCTGGTGCGCACCCTGCGGACCGGCGCGTCCGGGCGCGGGCGGCTCATCGCCGTGTGCACGAGCCCGGACGGCCGCCATGTCGTCACGGCGGGAGCCAGGGAAGGGGGCGGCGAAGAGATACGGCTGTGGAACATCGAATCCGGCCGCACGACGATTCTGCACGGCGGCCGGGAGGGCGGCCCCGGCGTCCCCCCGGCCTGCGACGTCACGGCGCTGACCGTCACCCCCGACGGCCGCCATCTGATCATCGGTGGCTGGAACGATGTACGGGATCTCTTCGGCGACGCCGAGGCCACCGCGACGAGCTGGGTGGACGACGCCGCGGGCGTCAGCATGACCCGGGACGGCCGCCACGTCCTGAGCGTCTCCCCCGGTACCTACCCCTCCGGGGACTCCGTGCTTCTCCTGCATCCCCTCGGCGACCTCTCGATCGAGGCCTACGGGACCGGGGTCACGGCCGCCTGCGCCACGGTCGACGGGCGCTGGGGGCTGACCGGGTCCGCGAACGGAGCGGTGACCATGTGGGATCTGCGCCGGCCGGGCGGCGGCGAACCCCACCACGTCCTGTCCGACGGCGGGAGCGAGGTCGCCCTGGTGCGCGTCACCGACGCGGGCCGGCACGTCCTCGCCGCGGGTCTCGACGGCACGGTGCGCGTGTGGGAGCTCGACTGGAAACTGCGCGTGCGGAACCCGGCGGACTGGGACGACCGGGCACGGCCGTTCCTGACCGTTTTCCTCACCCTCCGCAGTCTGGAAGGGCGGGACGCTCCCGAGTGGACGGAGGACGAATTCGACGCCCTCTGCCGCGAGCTCCGGTACGCCGGATTCGGCCGGCTCCGCCGGTCCGGGGTGAGAGCGGAACTCGACCGCATGGCCGAACGCTGGAACGGCCCGCCCAAGCCGAGATTCGCATGGGATCGGGATCGGACGACGTGACGGCTGAATTGCGGTGATTCCACTAGGATCTCGCCATCACGGTCGGGGGAGGGCGCCGAGATGAGCGGACGCGAGCTCAGCGGGACGCTGGCGGTGCGGCGGCACTGGTGCCGGCCGGACGAGCCCGTTCTGCTGTGCCTGTACTGCCATGGCGCCGCCCTGCGCTTCGACGTGGACGGCCACGACTGGCGGGGCATCCCGGGCGGCGCCGGACGCGCTGTACTGAACGCCGTCGGAGCCGGTGTGGACTCGGCGTTCCGCGAGGACAGCCTCACTCCGCCGGCGCTGGTGGTCTTCGGCCCCGGCGGGGGCATGGCCGCGCGGGTGACGCTCCCCGACTCCGCGGAGACCCGCTACCTCGTCCTCACCCCGTACCGCATCGGCGTCGTCGCGATGACGCCGGGCGAGGCCGCCGAGTCCGAGGCACGGCGCGAGCCGCAGGCGGGGGTGCTGTCGCGGGCCCGCAGGATCGCCGCCGGGGCGGCGGAGCTCGGGCGCTCGCTCGCCCGCGACCATCCCTACCCACCGGGCGAACCGGTGCCGCTGTCACGCGTCGCGGGCCTCGCCGAGATCCCGGCGGCGCACATCGCGCACCTCGGCCTGGACCGGCGCAAGCTGCCCTCCGGGTTCCGTCCCCGCAAGGTCCCGGTCCTGCGGATCGGGCTCCACGACGGTTCCGGCTTTGACGTCACCGCACCGGACGACGAGGCGGCGGGCCGGCTCCTCCACCTCGCCACGCAACGTTCCTGACGGGCGATCACATGCCGCGCAACGAGCAGAAGCTGTACGAGATCGCCCGCGCGCACTGGTGCGCGCCCGGCGAGAGGCTGGTCATGGGCGACCACGCGGCCGGGCACATCGGCGCGACGGTGCGAGGGCTGAGCACGGCCCCGGCCCCGTCCGCCGTCCCGGACGGCTCGTCCGTCCCGGACCCGTCCTGGCCCCTGCCGACCGATCCGGTCCGGACGGGCCGGTTCTGGTACGACGAATGGGCCGACGACCCGGTGATCTGGGGGTGGGCGCACGCGCCCGGGCCGGACGCGGCGGCGGCCGCCGTCGCCGGCCACATGACCGGCTACGCCGACGAGGCGTGGCTGCTGCTCACGGACCGGCGGCTCGCGGTGTCCGTGGAGTCGCGGTTCGCGCGCCCCTCCGGCCGGCCGGGCGGGCTGCGCGGTCGCGTCCGCGGTGCTCGGGGCGATGACCAGGGCGATTCCACCGCGCCCCTGACGACCTGCTGGGAGATCCCGTTCGCGGCGGTCCGCGGATTGCGGGCGGTGCCCCTCGGCCGCACCCCGCAGCCGGAATGGTTCATCCGGATCGACTTCACCGACGGGTCGGCGTTCGACTTCCGGCCCCGCCGCGGCGCCAAGGCCCCGGAGTACGTCGCGTCGGTCTACTCGGGCCTGGCGCCCAGGCCCTGACCCCCGCGTTCATCCGAAACCGGAACCGCCCCGGGACCCGCCGTTTCCGCTGGAACGTCGGAATGCCATTCAATCCGGCCGGTTTCCCTATTGGCCTACCGGGCAAGCCGGTTTGTCCAGCGGAAACCGGTGGTCCATTGGCCTGGGGCGCCTCCCGAACCTGATCACGATCTGGTCTGCGGACGGTAAGAGTCTTGTCGGTTTTATGGCCTTTTTGTATGTTCACTCCCACCGGGGGAAGTCCGTTGTCCCGCCGTCCGCCGCCGACTCGGGATCCGGGCCGGCGACGCCGGCCGCCGATCTCCCGAGGAGACGCCATGTCCGAGGTCAAACGCCGCGATCTGCTGGCCGGGGCCGCCGCACTCACCGGTTTCGCGACCGTCGGCCTGCTCCCCGGCACCGCCGCCGCCGCGACCCGGCAGCGCCCCGGTGCCCTCCGGCCGCCCTCCCTCACCGCCGGCGACAGGGCGGTGGTCGCCCGCGTCGACGCCCGCCGGGCGCTGCGGCACCTGAAAGTGCTCAGCGACGAGATCGGCTGGCGCATCGCCGGGACGCCGTCGGAGCACCGTGCCGCCCGCTATATCGCCGGATGCCTGCGCGAACTCGGCTACAGGGTCGAACTCCAGCCCTTCCCGGTCGCCGACAAGTACCTGGCCGAGATCCGATCCAAGGGCGAGCGGGTCTGGCAGTGCAGTGCCTCCCCGCAGGGCGCCGTCGCCTCCGTGGACGGCACGGTGGTGGACGTGGGCCGGGTCACCGAGGTCACCGGTGACGTGCGCGGCGGCCTGGTGCTGTTCGACCGGATCCCCGGCATGGAGACCGAGCAGGCCAAGGCCGCCGCGGGCGCGGGCGCCGCAGCGGCCCTCATCGTCAACGCGCGCTCGGTCACCTACCCGGAGCGCAAGGCCGGCGCCTTCGTCCCGACGCTGAAGGAGACGGTCGCGATCCCGGTGCTGGGCCTGGCCGAGTACCACGGCGAGCGGATCCGCGCGGGCGCCCGGCGCCTCTCCTTCGAGATCACCCACCATTCGGGGCTGACCTCGTACAACGTCCTGGCCGAGCGGAAGGCGACGCTGCCCAACCCCACCGGCAAGGCCGTCATCGTCAGCGCCCACTACGACACCGTCCCGGGCTCGCCCGGCGCCAACGACGACGGCAGCGGAACCGTGCTGTGCCTGGAACTGGCCCGCGTGCTGAAACGGCTGCCGACCCAGCAGGCCGTGCGCGTCTGCCTGTGGGGCTCGGAGGAGTCCGGCCTGGTCGGAGCGCGGCACTACGTGAAGCAACTCGACGCGGAGGGCGTCGGGCGGATCACCGGCTGCTTCCAGAACGACATGGTCGCCACCAGCCATCCCCCGGCGGGCACGTACTGGCTGCTGTCCGTGGACGGCGCGGACAACACCACCACGGCCGCGGTGAACGCCGCCGCGGCCCGCCTCGGCTACTCCGACCAGACCAAGGGCCCCACCGCCCGGGGCTCCAGCGACCACGAGGCCTTCTACGAGCGCGGCATCCCGGCGGGCAACTTCAGCTGGCGCGGCGGGGAGGCGCCCAGCCAGCTGGAGCCCCTCTACCACACCCCCGAGGACACGATCGCCCAGAACGTCAGCCTGGAGCGGCTGCAGGTGTCCCTCGAACTGATCGGCTGCGCCCTCTACGACGTCGCCCGCCGCAAGTAGCCCGCGCCCGCGAAGGCCCCCGGTTCAGCCTGCGGGCGATCCCGCGCGGGCCGGCGCCCCGGCGGCCCCGCCCTCCCGGTCGGCGGCCGCCGGGGCGCCGGCCGCCGGTCCGGCCTGCCGTCCCGGCGCCTTGGCGTTGACGAAGACGCCCGCGACCAGTGCGGCCAGCAGGATGATGCCCGCGGAGGTCCAGGTCGCCACGGAGTAGCCGTGCACGGTCGCCTCGGCCAGCGCGGCCCTCACCTGCGGCGTCCGCTGGGCGAGGTCGACCTCGTGGCCGGTCAGCCAGTCCGCGGTCGCGCTCGCCGCGATCGTGTTGAGGAGCGCGGTGCCGACCGATCCGCCCACCTGCTGCATGGTGTTGAGGGTCGCCGAGGCCGCCCCCTGCTCGTGCGGGGCGACGCGGCCGGTGGCCGTGGACATGGCCGCCATGAAGGTGACGCCCATGCCGAGGCCCATCATGCAGATGCCGGGCAGGACGCGGCCGGGGTACGTGGCGTGGACGTCCATGGAGGCCAGGACGGCCAGCCCGCAGGCGGCCAGCACCAGGCCGGGGATGATCAGCGCCCGGACCGGCACCCGGGGCAGCAGCCGCACCGAGATCTGCGTGGAGCCGATGACCATGCACACGGTCATCGGCAGGTAGGCCGTGCCGGTCTTCAGCGGCGACCACCCCTTGATGCCCTGCAGGTAGAAGGTCAGGAAGAGGAAGACGCCGAACATGGCGACGGTGACCAGGGCCATCGTCAGGTAGGCGCCCGCCCGCTGCCGGTCCCTGACGATGTGCAGGGGCAGCAGCGGCGTCCGGGCGCGGGTCTGCCACAGGGAGAACAGCCCGAGGACCAGCACGCCGCCGATGAGCAGGGCGAGCACCCGGGGGTCGTCCCAGTCCCGGGACTCGGCCTCGCTGAAGCCGTAGACGATGGACAGCACGCCGGCGGAGCCCAGCGCGGCGCCGAGGACGTCCAGCTGCGCACCGGCCTTGCGGCCGGGGTCGTCGAGCAGCACGACCGCGCCGAGCACTGCGACGGCCGCCACCGGGGCGTTGACGTACAGGCACCAGCGCCAGTCCAGGTACTCGGTCAAGAGGCCGCCGAGCAGCATGCCGATCGCGCTGCCCGCGCCGGCGATGGCGCCGAACACGCCGAACGCCCTGCCGCGTTCGCGCGGGTCGGTGAAGGTCGTGGTCAGCAGGGACAGCGCGGCCGGGGCCAGCAGCGCGGCGAAGACGCCCTGCAGGGCGCGGGCGGCGAACAGCATGCCGGGGCCGGTGGCGGCCCCGCCGAGCGCGGAGGCCGCGGCGAAGCCGAGCAGGCCGGTGATGAAGGCGCGCCTGCGTCCGAACAGGTCGCCGAGGCGCCCGCCGAGCAGGAGCAGGCCCCCGAAGGCGAGGGTGTAGGCGGTGATGGCCCACTGCCGGTTGCCGTCGGTCATGCCGAGGTCGCGCTGGGCGGACGGCAGGGCGATGTTGACGATGGTCATGTCCAGCACCACGATCAGCTGGGCGAGGGCGATGACCACCAGCCCCCACCAGCGGCGGGAGCTCGAACCGGGTGGAGCCTCCGTCGTGGTGCCGGAGCGGGTGGGGATGTTCTCGGGTGAGGCCGTCTCGGCCATGTGGCGGATGCCTTCCACTCGTATCGCGAGCCGCCCGGACCGTTCGCCGCGCGGCGTCCTGACGAACACGAGACGCCGCCGCACCGGCCCCCGTAACAGCGGAGGCGATGTGACGTAGGCCACCCGAGCGCGGGTGTTACAAAACGGCGGGCTGCGACGTCCAGTGCACGAGGCAGGGGTGGCAACGCACAGTCAGGAGCCGGGGATGAGCGAGCGCACGGAACGGACCGCGGGGACAGCCGAGCCCGCGACCTCGGTGGACTCCGCCACCGAGGTGTTCGTCGTCCACCGCAACCTGCTGTTCACCGTCGCCTACGAGATGCTCGGCTCGGCCGCCGACGCCGAGGACGTCCTGCAGGAGACCTGGCTCCGCTGGGTGGACGTCGACACGGCCACCGTGCGGGAGCAGCGCGCCTACCTGGTGCGGATCGTCACCCGGCAGGCGCTGGACCGCCTGCGCGCGCTCGGCAGGCGCAAGGAGTCCTACGTCGGTCCGTGGCTGCCCGAGCCGCTGCTGACCACGCCCGACGTGGCCGAGGACGTCGAACTCGCCGAGAGCGTCTCGATGGCGATGCTGCTGGTGCTGGAGACCCTCGCGCCGACCGAGCGGGCGGTGTTCGTGCTGCGCGAGGTGTTCGGCCTCGGCTACGACGAGATCGCCGACGCCGTCGGCAAGAGCCCCGCCGCGGTCCGCCAGCTCGCCTACCGGGCGCGGGCGCACGTGGCCGCGCGCCGACCGCGCGGCGTCGCCTCCCCGGACGAGACCCGAGCGGCGCTCCTGGCCTTCCAGCGAGCGGTCGAGACCGGCGACCTGCAGAACCTGCTCGACGTCCTCGCACCGGACGTCGTCGCCCTGAGCGACGGCGGCGGAGTGAGGCACGCCCTGCCGCGGCCCGTCTCGGGCGCGGAGAACGTGGCCCGCCTGCTGGCCGCGGGCTGGTGGAAGCGCGACGCCGAGAGGTCGGTCGAGCTGGTGCAGGTCAACGGCGGCCCGGGGCTGCTCGTCCGAGTCGACGGCGAGGTCGACGGCGTGTTGGCGGTGCGGGTCGAGGGCGGCTGCGTCACCGGCGCGTACCACGTGCGCAACCCGGAGAAACTGTCGCACGTGGACCACGAGACCGCCCTGAGCCGCTGAGGCCGGAACGTCCACGGCCCACCGTCCCGGAGATCGCGGAGTGGGCCTAGCACTACCCCCATTGGCGTCCTGCCCCTACGGCCCGAGGGCCGCCTCCGGCCCGAGCATGGGTGTCATCGGCCCCCGGGAAGCGCCCGGCTCCGGCCGCACGAAGGGGAGATGGACACATGAGCGGGTCCAGGACTCGAACCACGGCGCTGTGCGCCGCGCTCGCCCTCGCCGGGACGCTCGCCCCGGCGATGCCGGCCCACGCCTTCGCCGGGCACCGGCCCGCCGCCCAGAGGATCCGGTCCTCCGGGACCACGGAGCTGACCTCCGGCTGGGCGATCCGATCGTCCGCCGACACGGACGACACCGGCGCCGAGATCTCCATGCCGGACTATTCGACCAAGGGGTGGCTGCCGCTGTCCCGGCCCCAGACGCTGATGGCGGGCCTGCTGGAGAACGGCCGGTACCCGAACATCTTCCACGACGACACCATGGCGAAGGTCCCGGCCAAGCAGTTCGACGTGAACTGGTGGTACCGCGACCAGCTCACCGTCCACCCCCGGAAGGGCGGCCGCACCTTCCTGGTGATGAACGGCGTCTCCGGAAAGGCCGACCTCTGGATCAACGGCAAGAAGATCGCCGGCGGCGCGCAGCTGCAGGGCTCCTACGCCCGGCTGGAGTACGACATCACGCCCTACGTCCGGGACGGGGCGAACGCCATCGCGCTCGACGTCTCCCGCAACGACGCCGACATCACCAAGTTCGACACGCCCATGCGGTACCTGACCCAGAACCAGGTCGACTGGAACCCGATGGCGCCCGACCAGAACACGGGGCTCCAGTACGCGCCGCAGATCGTCCAGGAGGGCCCGGTCTCGGTCCGCAACCTGCACGTCCTGCAGGACAACGCCCGCGACCTGTCCACCGCCGACCTGACCGTCAAGGCCGACGTGCGCAACAACACCGGGTCGGCTCAGCGGGTGGTCGTGTCCGGCGCGGTGACGCGCGGCTCCGCCCGCATCGCCTGCAAGACCACGGTCACGGTGCCCGCGCACGCGACCCGCACCGTCGCGATCGGCAAGGCGGACTGCCCCGGCCTGCACCTGGTGCGCCCGGCCGTGTGGTGGCCGTACCAGATGGGCGCCCAGCCGATGTACCACCTCGCGCTGAACGCGTCCGTGGGCGGAACGGTGTCCGGCGCCGCCGCCGAGGACTTCGGCATCCGGACGGTGACGTCCCGGCTCACCAAGCCCGTCCCCGGCAAGACCCACGGCAAGGACGGCTACCGGCAGTTCATCGTCAACGGCAAGCCGCTGGTCATCCGCGGCGCCGGATGGTCGCCGGACCTCTTCCTGCGCTACTCCCCGTCCAACGTCTCCGACCAGATCTCCTACATCCGGAACATGGGCCTGAACGCGGTCCGGTTCGAGGGCAACTTCCCGCCCGACGACATGTTCGCCCAGCTTGACAAGGCCGGCGTCCTCGCGATGCCGGGCTGGCAGTGCTGCGCCCTCTGGGAGGGCAAGTCGTCGACCTGGTCGGACGACGTCAAGGCCAACGCGTCCAACCAGGCGGGCACGATGGCGGAGCGGCTCCGCGACCACCCGAGCGTCTTCACCTTCTTCCAGGGCAGCGACGACGCGCCCGACCCGGAGAAGGAGGCCCTCTACCTGAAGGCGTTCGAGCGGGCCGACTTCCGGCTCCCGCAGGTCGCCGCGGCGGAGTACAAGGCGTCGCCCAAGCTCGGCCCCGCCGGAACCAAGGAGGGCGGCTACAACTACTTCCCGCCCAACGCCCTGTGGAACAACAGGCGGGAGACCGTCAACACCGACGACCCGACGCTCAGCATGACCGGCAGCGCCTGGGGGTTCGACACGGAGGTCAGCACCGGGAACACCATCCCGACGCAGGACTCGCTGAACCGCTTCCTCCCCCCGGACGAGCAGAAGAAGATCTGGGACCCGGCGACCGCCCAGGGCCAGACCGCCGGCCAGGACATGTACCACACGTTCTTCTACTCCGACTACACGCGCCTGTCCCGGATGGGCGTCTACAACACCCCGCTGTGGCACCGGTACGGCCCCTGGAAGGACGCCGCCT
The DNA here is from genome assembly GCF_039540335.1 of Actinomadura verrucosospora. NCBI lineage: Bacteria > Bacillati > Actinomycetota > Actinomycetes > Streptosporangiales > Thermomonosporaceae > Actinomadura > Actinomadura verrucosospora. The sequence goes on from NZ_BAABEV010000022.1 coordinate 32,152, forward strand.
CCTACCAGAAGACCGTCCAGCTCGGTCAGTACGAGGTCACCCGCGCGCAGTTCGAGTCGTACGTCGGCAACTCCACCGACAAGGCGAACCCGAGCACCGGGATCATCTACTGGATGCTGAACAAGGCGTGGCCGTCGCTCCAGTGGAGCATGTACGGCACCGACTTCGACCAGCCGGGCGTCTACTTCGGAGCGAAGAAGGCCAACGAGCCCCTTCACGTCATGTACTCCTACGACGACGGCTCCGTCAAGGTCGCCAACCTGACCGGCGCCCGCCAGGACGGCCTGCGCGCCACCGCCCAGATCATCGACCTCGACGGCAAGGTCCGCGCCACCGCCACCGCGCCCGTCGGGGCGCTGGGCAGCCAGGACGTCCGGACGGTGCTGCGCCCGAAGGTCCCGGCCGGGATCTCCACGACCTACTTCGAGAAGCTCACCCTCACCCGCGGCTCCGAGGTCGTCAGCCGCAACGTGTACTGGCTGTCGACGAAGGCCGACAAGGTCGACTGGCCGAAGACGCACGCGCCCGGCCAGTACACCCCGTCCAACGGGTTCGCGGTCTTCCAGAAGGACGGCTACGCCGACCTGACCGGCCTGCGTTCGCTCGGGTCCGCTGACATCAAGGTCGAGGCCGCCACCCACCGCGAGGGCCGCGAGATGGTGACGAGCGTGACCGTCCGCAACGTCGGCCACGGCGGCACCCCCGCCCTGTTCACCCGGGCCGACCTGTTCGCGGGCGGCAAGCAGGTGCTGCCGATCCGCTGGAGCGACAACGACGTCACGCTCTGGCCCGGCGAGGAGCAGACCATCACCGCCCGCTACGCCGCCACGTCCGCCAAGCCCGACGTCCGCGTCAACGGCTTCAACGTCCCCACTCAGACCCGCCACGCCGGCTGACCGGCAGAACGAAGGCCGGACGGGGCCCCGCCCCGTCCGGCCTTCGCGCGTGCGCTACCGGGAGGTCATGGACCGGCCCTGGCAGAGCGCCGTCTGGACGGCTCTCTTCATGTCGTCGCTCTGCGCGTCCGAGCCGCCCGGGTCGAGGTTCACCATGACCGTCGCCTGGCTGCCGCCGACCGTGGCGCCGCTCGCGGTCTCGTACCCGAAGACGTCGCCGCCGTGCCCCCAGTACAGGCCGCCGCAGGGCAGGGGCCTGCTCTCCAGGCCGAGGCCGTAGGCCCGGCCGTCCGGGGCGCCGGTCGGCCGCGTCCTCATCATCTCCCGCAGCTGGGCCGGGCGCAGCAGCTCGCCGCCGACGAGCGCGCCCAGGAACCGGTCCACGTCGCCGCCACTGGAGATCATCCCGCCGGACGCGCCCGCGACCGAGGGATTGAACGCGGTGAGATCGACGAGCGGCGCGTCGCGGCCCGGCCGCACGTACCCGCGCGGGTGCGGTCCGGGGATCGCCGAGGCGTCCCCCGGCACGGACGTCCCGCGCAGGCCCAGCGGGGCGATGATGCGCTCCTGGACCTCCTCGCCCCAGGTGTGGCCGGTCGCCTTCTCGATGAGCATGCCGGCCAGCAGGTAGTCGGTGTTGGAGTAGCTCCAGCCGGCGCCCGGCGCGAAGACCGGCGGACGGGCGAGCGCGAGGTCCACCAGGTCGCGGGTGTCGTGGTGGGCGAGCGGATCCTTGAGGATCTCCTGCGGGTCCAGGGAGGCGAGGTAGTCCGGTACGCCGCTGGTGTGCTGCAGCAGCCGGCGGACGGTGATCTTCCGCCCGGGTGCGCCGTATCCGCGGAGGACACCGGGCAGGTACCGGTCCACCGGCGCGTCGAGCGAGACGCGGTGCTCTCCCACCAGCTGGAGCACGACCGTGGCCACGAACGGCTTGGTCATGCTCCCGATCCGGAAACCGCTGTCCCGGGGGACCGGCGCCTGGCTGTTCACGTCCGCGACGCCGCTGGTCAGCACCGTGCTGCCGCGCTGCTCCCGCAGGTGGAGGAGCGCTCCGGGGCCGCCGTCGACCGTGGTCAGCCGGTTCAGAAGCCGGCGCAGCTCCGCCTGGTCGGCGGCGCCGCCGACTCCCGCGGCGCCGTCGGCCCGCGACGTGCCGATGCCGGTCAGCGCGCTCACCGCGACACCGGCCGCCACGGCCAAGGTGATTGCGCCGCGCAGCGCGCGCCTCTGCTTGATCATGTTCGCTCCCTGAGTTCGGTGGTGACGGGTGGTCGCGTCCGGCTAGGCCGCCGCGGAGGCCTTGGCCGCGCGGTGCGCCGGAATGGACTGCCTCTGCTCCCGGGTGTGCGGGAAGAGGGCGAGCCAGATCAGGGCCGCACCCGCCGGCAGAAGGTCCAGGTCGGCCGTGATGACCACGAAGGCGAGGACGACGAGGACGGGGCTCGCGGCGACCGGCGCGCGCCGGGGGCCGACGACCGCGTGCTGGACGAGCAGCGCGGTCAGGCCCAGCATGAAGAGCACCGGCCCGATCTCGTAGAACGCCTGAGGGAGCACGGCCGGAACGTCCGCGTACCGGTCGGAGAGCGCGCTCTTCTCGGCGGAGTCCGCCGCCCGCAGGCCGACGACGATGTCGATGATCGCGACTCGGACGAAGGTGACCAGCCCGACGGCGGCCATCGCGGTGAGGGCGCCGGCGGTGACCCGGCGCGCCCTGCCGCCCTCCGTGACCGGCATCCGCCGCCACAGGCCCGCGATCACCGCCCCGTACAGGAGCAGCGACCCCAGGAAGAGCAGGTGACCCACCGTCCAGGCGGGGCCGGGCCCGTGCTGCCCGTCGCGGCCGTCGATCAGCCGGACGGCGCCGTAGGCGAGCATGAGGGCGGGGGCGAGATGGAAGGCGATCCTGATCATGAGCGGTTCTCCCGGAGGTCGAGGCTTGCGTCCCTGCGTTCTCGATCTTCAGGGAGGGCGGTGGTCCGGGGGATCGCCGTCGCGAGGGGTCTTCGGGCCTCGGTGATGCGGGGGAGAACCGGGGTGCGGCTCCCCCGCGCGAGGGAGCCGCACCCTTCAGGAGGGCTCGATCAGCCGGGTCTCGTACGCGGCGATGACGGCCTGGGTGCGGTCGCGGATGCCGAGCTTGGCCAGGACGTTGCTCACGTGGGTCTTCACGGTGTGCTCGCTGACGACCATGGCCGCGGCGATCTCCGCGTTCGACAGGCCGCGGCCCAGCAGGCGCAGGGTCTCGCGCTCCCGCTCGGTCAGGACCGACAGGCGGTCGGAGACCGCCGCGCCGGCGCGCGGGCGGTTGCGCGTGATGTCGGAGATCAGGCGGCGGGTGACGGTGGGCGCGAGCAGCGACTCCCCGGCCGCCACCACCCGCACCGCGTGCACGAGGTCGTCGCGGCGCACGTCCTTGAGCAGGAACCCGCTCGCCCCGGCGTAGAGCGCGTCGTAGACGTAGTCGTCCTGGTCGAACGTGGTGAGCATGATCACGCGGGTGCGGGTCCCGGCGCACACGGCCTTCGCGGCCTCGATGCCGTCCATGCCCGGCATGCGGATGTCGAGCAGCGCGACGTCGGGGTCGTGCTCGCCCACGGCGGCGACCGCGGCGGCGCCGTCCTCCGCCTCGCCCACCACCTCGATGTCGGGCTGCGCGTCCAGGATCATCGCGAAGCCGGTGCGGACGAGCTCCTGGTCGTCGGCGAGCACCACCCGGATCACGCGGCCACCGCCGCGGCGCAGGGCAGCGTCGCCGAGACCCGGAACCCGCCGCCCGGCAGGGGACCGGCCTCGGCCGTGCCGCCGCAGGCGGCGGCGCGTTCACCGATGCCGATGAGGCCGTCGCCGCCCCGCCGCCAGCCCGGATCGGCCCCGGCCCGGCCCCGCCCGTCGTCGGTCACCGTGATCTCCAGTTCGTGGTCGGTCCAGCGGAGCAGGACCTCGGCCGTCCGCGCGCCGGCGTGCTTCACCGTGTTGGTCAGCGCCTCCTGCACGATGCGGTACGCCGCCAGGTCGGCGTCGGCGGCCAGGCCGCGGCGCACGCCCTCGACCGTGAGCCGCACGCGGACCTGGGTGCGGTTGACGTGCTCGACCAGGCCGGGCAGCGCGCCGATGGTCGGCTGAGGCGCGCGTACGCCGTGGTCCTGCTCCTCCTTCAGCACGCCCAGCGTGCGCCGCAGCTGGGTCATCGCGTCCCGGCCCGCGTCGGCGATCGCGTCGAAGACCCGTTCGGCCTGGCCGGGATCGGTGTGGACGACCACCGGACCGGCCTCCGCCTGAACGACCATGAGGCTGACGGCGTGCGCGAGCACGTCGTGCATGTCGCGGGCGATGCGGGCCCGTTCCTCCGCCGCCGCCCGCGCCGCCTCGGCCTGGCGCTCGCGTTCGAGCGCCTCGCGTTCGCGTTCGAGCTGCGCGGAGCGTTCCACCAGCGCGTTCGACCGCTCCCGCGCGGTCCGCGCCAGCGTGCCGAGCAGGAACGCCGTCATGGGGAGCAGCAGCGTGAACATGAACTCGCCCGCGTCGTTGTTCTTCACGAGCAGTGCACCGGGCGGGATGGACGCCACGATCACGCCGATGAAACCCCACCTCTGCCAGCGATGCCGCCCCAGGTCGGCAAGGGTGTAGATGGCCACCAGCGCGCCGTACTGCAGCATCAGGCCCGGCCGGTGGTGCAGCGACACCCCCATGGCGAAGCACGCGACCACCAGCGCGATCGCGAACGGCGCCCGGCGCCGCCACACGAGCGGGACGACCGTGCCGAGGTTGAACACCACTCCGAGCGGCGTGACCTCCGGCGCCGTGGCGAACGGCACGAAGACCGGGACGGCGACCGCCGCGGCGACCAGCACGTCCACCAGGCGGCCGCCCTCCCCAGGCCGCCGCCGCAGCCACCTGAGGAAACCGAAACCGCGCAACCGATCTGACATCCCCCCAGTATCGGCCGCCGCACGACACGTCCACCTCGCTCGCACGACGGATCTTCACAACCTCCGACGCCGCGACATCGCCGCCCGGCACCTGTGACTCCGTCGAAGGACTACGGCCGAGAACCAAGGCTCGAAGACGGGATCAGCGCGGGGCAGGTAGCGGCGGTGTGCCCAGCCGGTAGGGCATGAGCTGCAAGTGGACGTCGTGTTGGAGCGCGTAGGCGGAGACGTCCACAAGTCTGAGCTCGCTGCGTTCACGCAGTGCCTGCACCTGTGCCCACGACAGGCTGCCGTTTGCGGCGAGCGCCGTGGAAAGGGCGTGGTGCCCGCTGGGCGGGATCGTCCGGTCGATCAGGTCACGTTCCGTTCGGAGACCCGCGACCGACAGCCACCCCCAGCCGTTGCGGTGTGCCATCGACCGTGCCGCCCGCGCCTTGGCGCGGTTGATGCTCAGAGCGATCTCCCACAGAGGCTTGACCTCGATGAGCACTGTCCGCCCGTCGTCGGTGACGATCAGAAGGTCGGGGTGGTACCGCCGCGCTCTCGTTCCGTAGTGGTAATCGACGACGCAGGGCTGTTCCTGGAAGTAGGCGATTCTCTCGCAGTGCTCAAGGGCGTCGATGACGTTCCGCTCCAACCCCGATTCGAAGGCCACCTTGCGGCCGAGCTTGGTGGACGGATAGAGGCCGGCCAGCTCGTCCATCTCGATCCCCCGAGAGGCGCGCAGGCTGTCACGGGAGGGCGGGGAACTTAGATCCGCAGGCCAGTGCGTGTGCGCAAGCCACCTTGCGACCCACCGCTCCGCACGGCCGCCTTCCGCTCTCTGATCGGCCTTGGCGGACGCGCTACGGGCACTGGCCCGTTGAAGAGCAAGGGCTGCGATCCGTGTGGCGTCGGCTCGGTAGAACCCGGCAGCAGCCAGCAGCAGCGGCAGGCTGGTCCGCTGACTTACGGTGAACGTCGTAGCAGCCAGCTCGTAGATTCGGTCGGCGAACTCCTCGTCTGAGCCGTCGCCGCCATGCCGCTCGAGCAACGTGGCGAGGGAGGCCCCCGGAGTGCCCGGCTGCCGAGCCCGACGGACCAGCCTGCCGGCCGCCTTGTTCTGGAGCTGGCGCACGCGTTCGCGTGAGACCCCGAGGTGATCTCCGATCGCCTGGAGAGTGCGGGCGTCTCCTCGCAGCCCCAACCTCGCTGCCATGATCTCGCCCAGCCGCCGGTCGGGAAGCCCGGACAGGGCCTCGGCCACGAGGCCACCCAGCTCCGCGGCGAGATCGGATTCGGCAGCGGCGTCCTCAGAACCGGCGCGTGTCACTCCCCACCGTCGCGAAGCACCCACCTCCAGGTCCGTGCGCCTCAGTCGAAGGTGGTGGAGATCTCGTGCCAGCCGCCGGGAACGAGGGCGGCGGCTTCGTCCGGCCCCCAGGAGCCTTTGGCGTAGGGGAGGGGCTGGGTGGGGAGGTCGAGGACGGGCTGGATGATGCGCCAGGACTCTTCAGCCAGGTCGAAGCGGACGAACCGGCGGGGGTCGCCGGTCACGGCGTCGGTGAGGATCCGCTGGTAGGCCGCCTCCATCGGGCCCAGGACCTTGGTGAAGTCCACGCTGAGCGGGACTTTCCGTGTGCTGTCGCGTCCGGGGACCTTGGCGAGCAGGTCGAACGTGACCCCCGCGTCGGGCTGGATGCGGAAGCGGATCAGATTGGGCTCTGGGGCGCCGTCGAAGTAGGTGGTGGGCGGGGTGCGGAGTTGGGCGACCACCTCCAGGTCGGTGGTGCCCAGTGCCTTGCCGGAACGGATGTAGAACGGGACGTCGGCCCAGCGCCAGTTGTTGATGCGCAGGCGCAGCGCCGCGTAGGTCTCGGTGGTCGAACCCTCGCGGACGCCCTCGGTGGTGAGGTAGCCGTCGTACTGGCCGCGGACGACATCGCCGGGCGCGACGGTCTCGACGGCGCGCAGCACCCGCCACTTCTCGTCGATGAAGGCGCGTGCGTCGGTCGACGGCGGCGGGTCCATGGCCAGGAGCGCCAGGATCTGCAGAAGGTGGTTCTGAACGACATCGCGGATCGTGCCGTTGGCGTCGTAGAACGAGCCGCGGTCGGCGACGTCGAAGTCCTCGGCCATGGTGATCTGCACGTTGTCCACGTAGTGACGGTTCCAGATCGGCTCCAGGAGCATGTTCTCGAACCGGAACATCAGCAGGTCCTCGATCGGCTCCTTGCCGAGGAAGTGGTCGACGCGCCTCAGATGGTCCTCGTCGAAGAACTCCAGCAACTCGGCGTTCAACGCCCGCGCCGACTCCAGGTCATTGCCGAACGGCTTCTCGACGACCATTCGGGCGTTCCTGTTGAGGCCCACCTTGGCCAGGCCCCCCGCGACCGTCGCGAACAGCGAAGGAGGAACCGCCAGGTAGTGAGTGAGGAATCCCGCGTCGCCGACCTCGCGACGGATCGCATCGAAGGTGGCGCCGTCGGTGTAGTCGCCCGCGACGAGTCGCAGGTTCCCTGCGAACTTGTTGAACGCCGCGTCGTCCACCTTGTCGTACTTGGCCTCGCAGGCCTCACGGGCCCGACCTCGCAGCCCGGCCAGGTCGAGGTCGGTCTTGGCGACCCCCACGACCGGCTGGTCCAGCACCCCGTCCGCCGTCAGCCGGTACAACGCCGGCAGCAGCATCTTGTACGCCAGGTTCCCGGTGATCCCAAACAGCACCAACGCGTCGGCCCGCTCCATCGCCAGCCCCCTCTCGTCGGCTCACAGCTTGCCGTCCCGGCCATGCGGTGAACAAGGCCCCGGGGTCGTGGGTGCCTGTCACTCGGCGAGTTGATTGTCGTTGACACAAGCGACTTTCATAAATATTGTGTGAGTGCGTTGTTGCGAGTCTTTGTCGTGCGAATAACCTCCGATGGCTCCGATCAGTCTCCACCTGTCCGTGCCGTGTCGCTAGATCGTCGGTACCGGCTGGGCTGACCGCTGAGCTACTTGTCCGTTCGTATTTGGAGCGGTCCAGCCTCGAATTGACGCTGCGCAACTGTACGGAGCCGCCGTGCGCATCCCATCGCCACCGCCGACCCGGATACCCAGCCCACCCGGAAGACTGCCGGTCATCGGCCACAGCCTGTCCCTGATGCGTGACCCGCTGGCCTTCATGGAGTCACTACGACCGTACGGCGACGTGGTCCGCGTCTTCATCGGCCGCCTTCCCGTGTACGTGGTGACCTCGTCGTCGCTCGTCCATCACCTCCTCGTGGCGGAGGCGGGCAACGTGGAGAAGGGGAAGCTCTTCGACAAGGTCCGGCCTCTGATCGGCAACGGCGTCTTCACCTCGAACGGCGCCTTCCACATGCGTCAGCGGCGGCTGCTCCAGCCCGCATTCCACCGCGACCGCATCGCCGGTTACACCCGCGTCATGAGCGAGGAGACCGCGCGGCGGGCCGGGGAATGGCGGCCGCGGCAGGTGCTCGACGTCCAGCGGGAGCTCTTCGACCTGACGTTGAAGATCATCGCCGCCACGCTGTTCGCCACCGACCATGCCCGCGAGGTCGTCGCGGAGTTCCAGCAGAACTTCCCGCGCATCGTCGCGGGGATCGGCTGGCGCACCATCGCGCCGACGCCGCTGGTCGAACGGCTTCCCGTGCCGGCCAACCGCCGGTTCGACGAGGCGACGCGGGGACTGCGCCGGGCGATCCAGGAGACGATCGCGAGGTATCGGGCCGACGGTCGCGACCACGGCGACATTCTCTCCATGCTGCTCGCGGCCAAGGACGAGCGCACGGGTGAGGGCATGAGCGACGAAGAGATCCACGACGAGGTCATCGCGTTGCTCGTGGGGGGCACCGAGAGCACCGCGCTGACCCTGTCCTGGCTGTTCTACGAACTCGGACGGCATCCGGAGCTGGAGGCACGGCTCCACGCGGAGATTCGTACCGTTCTGGGAGACCGGCAGATCGGGTTCGAGGACGTCGGTGAGATGACCTTCGTGCGGGCCCTCATCACCGAGACGCTCCGGCTCCACCATCCCATCTGGATCGTGATGCGCAGAGCGCGATCGCCGATCGACCTCGGAGGCGTGCGGATTCCCCGGGGAGCGGAGATCGTCTTCAGCCCCCACACGCAGCAGCTGGATCCCGACCTCTTCCCCGAGCCTCATCGGTTCGTGCCCGGCCGCTGGCTGTCATCGTCCGCTCCCGTGCCCCGGGAGTGTTTTCTGCCGTTCGGGGCGGGTCGCCGCGTGTGCCTGGGCGATGCGTTCGCCTGGACCGAGATGACGGTGACCGTCACCACCATCGCCGCCCACTGGTCGCTGACCCCTGCCCCGGGGAGCCGCGTGCGTCCACTCGCACTCGCGACCGTGTACCCCCGCGACCTGCGAATGGTCCTCGATCCGCGTCCCTAGTGAGTGATCTTCCTCATGAGCGATCCTGCCCTGACCGTTGAAATACCTTCGCTCTACTGTCCGCTGCGCACCCGGACACACCCGATGCTCGCCGAGCTGGAACAGCGCGGAAACGACTGGATGGCCGCCCACGGATTCCACGAGAACGAGCGCCTGTGGCGGCGTGTCCAGGAGAGCAACGCCGCCGAGTTCTTCGCCCGGATCTGCCCGGACGCCGCGCCCGAACGGCTCCAGATGGCCATCGACTGGAGTTACCTCATGTTCGTCTTCGACGATGTTCTGGACGAGGCGCAGGTGACCGGGGCCTCACAGGGATTCGTCGACATCGCGTCGCGCGTCGTGCGGACGCTGGCGGATCCGGGCTGCGAGATGATGGCCGACGACGACCCGTTCCGCGCTCCCGTCCAGGACCTGGCGCACCGCCTCCGGCGATACGCCACCCCAGCCCAGATCGGCCGCCAGCTGGACGCGCACCGCGCGTGGCTGCTCGGGGTCGCGTGGGAGATCAACTGCCGGCTCAGAGGCACCGTGCCCACTCTCAACGACTACACCGCCATGCGCCCGGTGTTCGCCGCCGCCGATCCGACGCTGGTATGGGCCGAGATCGCGCTCGGCGCGCCCATCCCGGAGGGCGAGATGTTCTCCCGCGAAGTATCCGCACTGCAAGAAATGACGGCGACCTACGCCGCCTTCAGCGACGATCTGTACTCGCTCGGCAAGGACCTGTGGTTCGCACAACGCCATGGAGGCGGGAATCCGAGCGGGCTGAACCTGGTCAATGTCTTCGTCGCGCACGAGCACTGCACGATCCAGGAGGCCATCGCCAAGGCGGTGGACCTGTGCAACCGCATCGCCCGCCGTTTCGTCGACGTCCGCGACAACGTCGAGCCGCACGCCAGTGAACGGCTCCGGCCCTATGTCGCCAACCTGGGCTATCTCATGCGCGGCAACATCGAATGGGGCCTGGCGACGCCGCGTTACAGCAATCCCGACGGGGAGCACCCCGGAGCCGTCAGGACCACCTGCACTTGGTCGGACACGCCACCGCCCGGAACGGACCAGCCTCCGAAGATTCCCTCGATCGCCTGGTGGTGGGAGGAGCTTCCCTAGGCGTCGCGGCGCTGGGGCGAGCGCGGCGGGACGAGGAGCGGGCCTTCCCCGGCGGCGGGATGACAAGGCGAATCTCTACGTGCCTGGGCTGAAACCGCGTCCCGGTGGGACAGCTACCCGCCTACCCGTCGTAGCAACATCCCGGGCTAGTACGCGGCGTAACCGTGTACGGGCCCCGACCCTACGGGCGTGCTGCGGGATGGGGCCCGCTCTGGGGCTCGGCTCCTGTTGCGGCAAGGTCGCTGCGGACTGGGATGACACGCTGGACGCTGATCCGCCCTCCACCATCGCGGGGCACGTGTGATGATCGACCTGGCGCCCGATGGCGACGATGTCCTCGGCCGGTCCGCGCCGAGGCGGGGGGTGCGTCACGTCCGTGCCGTGCGGCGGAACCGTCCGGGTGGGACGCCGTACTGCCGCTTGAACGCGTTGGCGAGAGCGAACTGCGACGAATAGCCCACCTGGGCGGCGATCTACTCCAGCGGGGCGTCGGTCTCGCGGAGGATGCTGGCCGCGGCGGTCAGCCGCCACCAGGTCAGGTAGGCCAGCGGCGGCTGGCGGGTCGCGGCGGTGAACCGGCGGGCGAACGCCGCCCGCGACAGCCCCACCTGATCCGCGAGCGACTGGACGGTCCAGGCGTGCGCGGGATCCTGATGGATGGCGTGCAGCGCCGAGCTGATCGGCGGGTCGGCCAGTGCCGCGGCCCAGCCCGCGCCACCGGGATCGCGCGGCCGGTCCTCGAACCAGGCGCGCAGCACGTGCAGCAGCAGCATGTCGAGCAGGAGCGGGACGAGTGCCGCGCCGCCGGGACGGGACGACCCGAGTTCCCGGCCGAGAGCGTCGAGTGTCGTGCGCAGGTCGTCGTGCCGTCCGACCTGCGCGGGCAGTTGGAGCACCGCGGGAATGTCGCGCAGCAGCGGGTGGGTGCGGTCCGGGTCGAGCCGGTAGCCGCCGCACAGCGTCACCACATCGCCGTCTTCGGCTGGCCGCCGCGGCGGGTGCGCGGCCTCGACCAACGGTGTGGCCGGGTCGTCGGCCATGCCGTAGCCGTCTCCGCGCGGTGTGAAGATCACGTCGCCGGGTCCGACTGCGACCGGCGCGCGGCCGTCGACCAGCGCGGGACACTCGATCCGTACGAGGGGTCCTGCGGTCCCTGGTCCGCCATATCCTCCTTTCCGCTCAAGATCCCCCCGCAGTCCCGTAGCACGCGGGGGATCTTGAGAGGCGACGGCGCCACCGCCGTGCGCCCCCGCGGTCACCGGCAGGCCGACACGCCCGGACAGCCCATGGCCCGCCGGACTCCCGCTCGGCGCGCCCTTCTGTTAGAGCCAGAGGATGACGTTGAGGGTGGGGACGTGGATCAGGAGGAAGGCGTTCTTCGCCTTCGCCGTCGCCTCCGGCTGGCGTGGGGAGACGGCGGTCGTGACGACCACGTAGCGGTCCTGGGTTCCGACATCGCCGATGCGGGCGCCTCCCGGCGGGTCGACGTCGCCGTCCGGAACGAAGCGCAGGTCGGTGTGCCGCAGACGAGGCCGGGCGCCGGCGGCGGAGGCCCGGTCGGGGAACTTGAGAACGTGGCTGCTGACCAGGACGCCGTCCGTGGTTCTGAACGCGATCTCGATCCGTCCCTCGCACCGGGTCCGGCGCAGGACGGCGCGGGCTTGCCCACTGGTCGCTCCCGCCAGACAGCCCTTCTCATCGTCCAGGACCTTGGCGGCCGTGCGCTCGTAGGTCTCGGACCGCCCCTCGAAGCGGTTCTCGAACCCGGTGGCGTCGTCGTAGAAGGTGTCGACCTCGAACGCCGGGCCGCCGATGGCGAATGGCCCGGCGGTCATGAGCACGACGGCGAACGGTGCGGACAGAACGGTCGCCCCGAGAACACCTAACGTGGAGCCGAGCGCGATGCGCTGCTTACGTTCGCGCGCCTCCCAGCGGCGCACATGGTCGGGAAGCCCGGTTGGGCTTGGAGACCCAAGGGTCGCCAGCCCGCCGGTCTCCGCGGGCGCCGGGGGAGCCTGGGCCCGGACGACCACCGTCCCGGCGCGCCGGTCGTGCAGGCACTGTCTCAGCCGCTCGTCTTTCCCGCACACCCAGGGATCGCTGATCAGCGGTAGGGACGCGGAGTTCCTCGGGAGGGCATACCGCCGGAAGGACCGCCGCCAGTTCGGGGGCCGTGTTCCGTCCTCCTCGCGCACCACCCGGATCCCGGCGACTCGTTGGCCCAGGGTGCAGCCCCACCGCACGATCCCCCCGACGCGCAGCAGCAGCGGGCCGGCCATGCCGAGGACCACGACTGGGGCGGTCGCCCAGAGGAACGAGGTGGAGGAGCCATCGGACAGCAAGGCGACCGCGTAGACCGGCGACACAGCCGCCATGACCACGAAGAAGGCGGCCAGCAGGTCGAGCACGCGGGCCGCGACCCGCTGCCGAGTGCTCGCCAACACCCGCACGACGCGGCCGTCATCGCCCGGTACCCGCTCTGGGGGCGTCCCTGCCGGGACATACAGGGGCGTCGTCACGGGCGTACATGCAAGCACACCCCAACTCCACCCGCGCGGCCGAGTCGACCGTGAAGTTGCGAAAAATGATGACACCGTTCCTGCGGGCGGTGGCCAAGGACTCCTATTGCCGCGCTGCCCGCGCGGAAGCCGGCCTGTCCGCGGGCGGCGACTGGCCGGTGAGCCCCCCGGATCCGCTGCGGGCGTGCACGTCGCCGTCAACCGGGTGGCGCCCGGCGAGAAGGCCGCCTTCGCCGAGGGCGAGCGGGTCCATCCGGCGCCGCCTTGACCGGCCGGCGACTCGTCGGTTCCGGAAAGGCTAGCAAACATGAGGAAATCTCATGTATTTTGGCGCTTCTCGGCGCCTGGAGGCCACATTGGGTTCGCGACGTCTCGTGTCAACGGCCGTGGGTGCCGTTCTGGTACTGGTCGCGGCGGGGGCTCTGATCGATCCGGTCGGGTACTTCGCGTTGCTGGGAATGCCCGGACGGGTGGTACCGGCGGCGCGCTGGCAGATCGTCCCCCTGGTGGTCTACGTTCCGTTGCTGCTGACGGGCACGGCGTGGGTCGTGGCCGCCTTCAAACATCTGGAACGGCGGGCGCGCTTCGCGACGGTGTGGGCGGGGTTCGTGCTGACCGCCGTGGTCGCGAAGGCCGCCATGTCGGTCGCGGCGACGGCACCTGAGCTGGACGTCGCCGACCTGCTGTGGTCGACGAGTTTCACCGTGCCGAAAGCGGCCCTGTACGCGCTGCTCCCGGCGGCGGTCACCCTCCTTGCGCGTACGGGAGAGCGTGAGGACGGCGAGCCCGCCCGCCGGGCGCACTGGCCGGTCGCGGCCATCAGCGTCTCGGCGGTGGCGGTGACCGGGATGTGGGTGGCGTCGCACTGGTCGCGGGACCTGCCGGACGGACTGCCGTCGGCGTCCCCGCAGGGTGGGGCGGCCGGGCTCCTCGCCGGGCTGGTGACGCTCTTCCTGGCGCTCGCCCGCACCCAGCGAACCTTCGCACGCCGATCCCGCACGCCCTCGGGGGCCTTCATCGGCGGATGGCTGGCCGCGCTCTGGGCGGGCATCGTCCTCGGCGCCGTCCAAACCGCCGGACTCCTGGTGCTGGACGGGCCGGGCGCTCCCCTGCAGACGCCCGCGGCTCTGTGGACCAGGCTCGGCGAGGGCGCGTCCCTCGGCGTCGCCTTCGGCTGGCTGCCCGCACTGCTGGCCTTGCCCGCCACCGGCCGCGCGTTCAGGCGGGCGGCTGGTGGCGCCTCCGCCGCGACGGCCCTGAGCTTCGCGGTCGCGGTGGCTGCGATGGCCGGAGCCGTGGCCCTCGCCGGGCCGGAGCCCGCGCCCGTCGCCCGCAGACCCGCCGCCGCGCCGGAGACGGGGCTGTCACCGTTGCGGGCCGTCCGGGGGAAGCGGCCTCGCATCGTCGACAGTGAAGGCCGGCAGGTCCTCCTGCGCGGAGTGAACGTCAACCAGTTGGTGGACTTCTATTCGCCGCGCCCGGGAGTGCCGGCGACACTGCCACTCGACGAGGACGATTTCGCGCAGATGGCGGCGCTCGGCCTGAACGTGGTGCGGCTGGGGGTGTCATGGTCACGTATCGAACCGCGCCCCGGCCGGTACGACGAGGGCTACCTGCGGCAGATCGCCCAGGCCGTGGCCTGGGCGAAGCGGCACGGGCTGTACACGGTGATCGACATGCACCAGGACGGCTGGAGCAACGAGCCCACCCCGGCCGGAACCTCGTGCCCCTTCGGCACGTCCCGGATGGACGGCTACGACGGCGCGCCCGCGTGGGCGACCAAGGCCGACGGCGCGCCGCGCTGCCAGTTCACCGGACGCGACATCTCGCCCGCGGGGAACCGCGCGTTCACGAACTTCTACTATGACCGCGACGGTGTCCAGGGCCGCCTGGTGAAGGTGTGGAGCATGCTCGCCGCCCGCTTCGGCGACGACCCCGCGGTGGCCGGGTTCGACCCGCTCAACGAACCGGGCTTCGGTGAGCAGGCGCCGCTGACATCGACGCTGCTGCTCGGCCGTTTCTACGACCGTGTCCTGCGGGCGATCCGCTCCGCCGAGGCCCGTCCCCATCTGCTGTTCGCCGAGCCGAGCATCTTCTGGTCCGGCACCGGGTTCGACGCGATCCCGCGCGGCTCCTTCCGGTCCGATCCCGACGTCGTCTTCGCGCCCCATCTGTACGCCGAGTCGATCACCATGGACGCTTCGCTCGGGCTGCCCGTCATGACCTCCGTCGAGCACGGCTTCGCCCTCGCGCGGCGGGCCGCCGGCGACATGCCGGTCTGGAGCGGCGAGTGGGGGTTCTGGGGCGACGCCGGCTCGGTGGCCGGCAGGCTTCGCCGCTACGCCCGCCAAGAGGACGACAGCAGGATCGGCGGAGCCTTCTGGGTGTGGAAACAGGCGTGCGGCGATCCGCAGAACGGCGTCGAGCCGATCGGGAACGGGCTCAACAACCTCGACTGCGCGACGGGACGCTTCCTGCGCCGCGACGCGGTGGCCGAACAGGAGATCTCGCGCGCCTACCCGCGCGCGGCCCCGGGCGTCCTCACCTCGCTGCGGTCCCTTCCCGGCGGGCGGCCGGGCGGAAAGGCCGCCGGGCCGCAGGAACTCACGCTCACCGGAAAGACAACGGGCGGCGGCTGTGAACTGGACATCTGGGTGCCGGGAGAAGACCGTCCCGCTCCCGCGGTCACCGGCATCGAGAGGATCGAAGCGAGAAAGGCCGAGGGCGGCTGGCGCGTCACCGGCTGCGCCCGCGGCTCGTACCGGCTGACGATCAGCTGACCGGCGGCCCGTCCACTACTTGGACGCCGACGTCCCTCCCCGGAAGAACCTCAGAAACGCAAAGTGGGACAGATGAGCA
Organism: Actinomadura verrucosospora; assembly: GCF_039540335.1. Lineage (NCBI taxonomy): Bacteria > Bacillati > Actinomycetota > Actinomycetes > Streptosporangiales > Thermomonosporaceae > Actinomadura > Actinomadura verrucosospora. Next base: position 47,852 of record NZ_BAABEV010000022.1, read on the forward strand.
TCTGCCCCACTTTGTCGTGAAGTGTCCGAGGGGGGACTTGAACCCCCATGCCCCGTAAAGGGCACTAGCACCTCAAGCTAGCGCGTCTGCCTATTCCGCCACCCGGACCGGTCGCAGGCCGCAGCGGGGCTGCGGCGGCGGAGTTCACCATACCAAAGGTGGCGAGTCGCGGCGAAGTCGATCGACGGGGCACCATGGGACGGTACGCGAGCGACGCGAGGTGATCATTGTGGTGCGGCAGCCGACCGCCGAGGACGAGGTCGTTCAGCTCTGCCAGGAGCTGATCCGGATCGACACCAGCAACCCGGGCGATCACTCGGGCCCGGGGGAACGGGCGGCGGCGGAGTACGTCGCGGAGAAACTGGAGGAGGTCGGGCTGGAGACCCGGATCTTCGAGTCGCATCCGGGGCGCGCCAGCCTGGTCGCGCGGATCGAGGGCGAGGACCCGGGGCGCGACGCCCTGCTCCTGCACGGGCATCTCGACGTGGTGCCGGCGCGCCGGGAGGACTGGACGCGCGACCCGTTCGGCGGGGAGATCGCCGACGGGTGCGTCTGGGGGCGCGGCGCCGTCGACATGAAGGACATGGACGCGATGATGCTCGCGGTGGTGCGGCAGCGCCTGCGGGAGGGGCGAAAGCCCCCGCGGGACGTGGTGCTCGCCTTCCTGGCCGACGAGGAGGCCGGGGGGAAGTGGGGCGCGCACTGGCTGGTGCGGGAGCATCCCGAGCTGTTCGAGGGGTGCACCGAGGCCGTGGGGGAGGTCGGCGGGTTCAGCCTGACGGTGCCCGGGGACCGGCGGATGTACCTCATCGAGACGGCGGAGAAGGGCATCGCGTGGATGAACCTGAGCGCCTCGGGGACGGCCGGCCACGGGTCGATGGTGCATCCGGACAACGCGGTCACGGCGCTGGCGGCGGCGGTCGCGCGGCTGGGAGCGCACGAGTTCCCGGTGCGGTTGACGAAGTCGGTGCGGGCGTTCCTGGAGCGGGCCTGCATGGCGTACGGCGTCGAGTTCGATCCGGAAAATCCGGAAAAATGCCTTAAAGAGATCGGGCCGCTCGCGCGAATGATCGGCGCGACGCTGCGGAACACGCTCAATCCGACGCGGCTGGATGCCGGTTACAAGTCGAATGTGATCCCGCAGACCGCCACCGCTCAGGTGGACGGACGATTCCTTCCCGGGCACGAGACGGAATTCTTCTCTGTAGTGGACGAACTTCTCGGGCCGGACGTCAAGCGGGATTTCGTCCACCATGACCGCGCGGTCGAGACGGACTACGAGGGTGCGCTCGTCGCGGCGATGGAGGCGGCGCTGACCTCGGAGGACGCGGGTGCGCTGCCGGTGCCGTACTGCCTGAGCGGCGGGACGGACGCCAAGGCGTTCTCCACTCTGGGCATGCGGTGCTTCGGTTTCGCGCCGCTGAAATTGCCCCCAGAGTTGGACTTTTCCGGAATGTTCCATGGGGTCGACGAGCGCGTTCCCGTGGACGGTCTGCGCTTCGGCGTGAGGGTTCTCGACAAATTCCTTGATCGCTCCTGAATTTGCCATCACCAGAGCTTTCCGTGGTGCTATCGTCACCATTCGTTGAGGACGGATCGGTCGCAGCGGAGGGTGTCCGGTGGCAGGTGGTGCGGTGCGGGTCGGGGCGGTATCCGCCCTGCTGCGCCGTGCCGCCGTCGGGCGTTCCGTGCGGCGCCTGCTGGTCCTCGGCGGGCTGCTGATCGCCGGCTGGCTCCTCGGGTGCGCGGCGCAGGTCGCGCACGCCGACGAGCCGCCGACCGCGCCCGTGACGGGGGTCGTCGAGAAGACGCCCCTGCTGGGGGACGCGGTCCAGACCGTCCGCGACCGCCGGCCCGTGCGGGAGGCGCCCGGCGTCGCTGCCCCGGTCGAGGTCGTGGGCGTCGTGGCACCGCAACCGCCTGACGAGAAGACCGCGCACGACGTGCCGCCGCCCCCGCCTGAAGTTCGGGTCGAGCCGTCCGTCAAGCGCAAGCCCAGGCCGGTCGTGACCGAGGTCGCCGCCGCGCCCGAGACGCACCGCGAGGCGTCCGCGCCCGCTGTTTCCAGCCTTTCCCGGACGCGACCCGGCGTCGGCCATGCCGCCCGCCACGTCGTCGTCCGGCACCACCCCGCACCGAGCCCGGCGCCCGAGAAGCCGGGCACCCATTCGGCGACCGGCGGCTTCATCGCCTCCAGCGTCGCTGCGGGGTTCCCCTCTGCCGGGACTCCTGTCCCCGCACCTCGTCGGGCATCGCTGCGCCCCGTCTTCGGCGCCGTGCCACCGGCCGTCCGCACCGCTGCGGACGAGCCCTCCTTCGCGCCCGACTAGTTCCCGACTCCAGTCTCCGGACGCGTGCCCGTGCGGCTCGGGCGCGCCGATCCGGTCTTCCGCCGTGCCCTCATGCGCGGCCTTCCCCCGAGACGCACCTGTCTCTTCCTTCACCAACTCTCCCCTAGGAGCATCATGCGAACGTGGGCAAAGGGCACCTCCCGTGCCGTGCTGACCGCGGGCTTCGTCGCCCTCGGCGTCAGCGCCATCCCCGTCAACGCCTTCGCCGACGTCACGTCCGGAAACGGCGGCGTCCTGAGCGGCAACCAGGTCAACGCCCCGATCTCCGCGCCCGTCGACGTGAGCGGCAACGCCGTCTCGCTGGTGGGCGGCAGCCAGGCGGCGTCCCGCGGCGGCGCCAAGGTCCAGCAGGGCGGCAGCGGCGGCGGCCAGAAGACGTCCGGCAAGCGCGGCGTCGCGTCCGGCAACCAGGTCAACGCCCCGATCTCCCTGCCGGTGAACGCCTGCGGCAACGCCGTCGCCGTCGTCGGCGGGTCGCAGGCCGGCTGCGAGGGCGGCGCCAAGGTCAAGGGCAGCGGCAAGGGCGGCCAGACCACCGACGGGACGGCCGGTGTCCTGAGCGGCAACCAGGTCAAGGCCCCGATCTCCGCGCCCGTCAACGCGTGCGGCAACGCCGTCGCCGTGGTTGGCCGGGCGCTCGCGGGCTGCGAGGGAGGCTCGAAGGTCAAGAGCGGCGGGGACACCGGGTCGAAGCAGCAGACGTCCGGCGTCCGCGCCGTCGGCGGCGGCAACCAGGCCGACGTCCCGATCAGCGTGCCCGTGGACGTCTGCGGCAACGCGGTCGGCAACGCGGTGGCGGCGTGCGAGGGCGGCGCCTCCGTCCGCAACGGCGGCCACCGGACGGGACAGCAGACCACCTCCGGCGTGCGCGGCATCCTCTCCGGAAACCAGGGCAACGCGCCGATCAGCATCCCGGTGACGGCCTGCGGGAACGCCGCGGCCCTCGTCGGGGAGGCCGGGGCGATCTGCGAGGGCGGCGCGCACGTGCGCAGCGGCTCCGGCGGCGACCAGAAGACCTCCGGGACGCGGGGGATCCTGTCCGGAAACCAGGGCAACGCCCCCATCTCCGTTCCCGCCGAGGTCTGCGGCAACGCGGCCGCCGTCGTCGGCGGCGCGGCGGCGGGGTGCAACGGCCAGAGCCTCGTCCAGGGCCCGCACGGCTCGGGGTCGAAGACGTCCGGCGACCAGGGCACCGGCTCCGGGAACCAGGCGAACGCGCCGGTCCAGGCCCCGGCCGTGGTGTGCGGCAACGCCGCCGCCGCGGTCGGCCTGGCCTCCGCGGTGTGCGACGAGCCCGGGAACGGCGGGTACGAGCCCTACTCCCGGACGACCGGCACCGCGCCCCGTCCCGGCTCGAAGATCGACCCGCCCGCGGTCGGCGGCCTCCCCGTCCTCGACGGCCTGCCGGCCCAGGGCGGGCCCGCGGGGCGGAACCAGCGCACCGCGCTCGACGGTGACGGCGCGCCGGCGGCCGTCTCGCTCCTGGACACGCAGGCCCTGCCGGGCGGCGCCGGGCTGCCCAAGGTGAACGGCCGCAGCGCGCCGGTCGACGGCGGCCTTCCCGTGCTGGGGAGCCCGCGGTCGCTGAGCGGCACCGCGTCGAAGCTGGGCCCGGTCGAGCTGCCCAAGGGCGCCTCGCTGGTGGGGACCCTGCTCCAGGAACAGCCGGCCCGGGGCGCGATGTCCAGGTCGAAGGGGCTGCCGAACGGCACCGGCCTGCCGCAGGTGGGCGTCCTGCCGAACGTGAACGGCGCGTCGCAGGTTCTCCCCGCGGAGAAGGTGCTTCCCCAGGTCCAGGGCCTGGCCGGGAAGAGCGCGCCGGTGAAGGTCGGCGCGGAGCGCGTCCGTCCGGCCGAGGCGGCGCCGGGCACGGTCTCGCTGCCCGTGAAGCCGGTCCTGCCGGTCGACGTGCGCGGCGTGGCGACCGCCGAGATCGCGGACGTGCCGGACCGGATCGGCCCGATGAGCCCGGTCGCGTCCACCCAGAAGATCACGCCGGGGACCAGGACGGGCGCGACGCTGCTCGCGGCGGTCTCCGGGGTGCTGGCCGCCGCGGCCGGGGCCATGGTCCTGGGCCGGCGGATCCGGGTGAGCCGCCGCTAGATCCACCAGACCGCGGGTGAGCCGGCCTCGGGCCGGCATGCGAAAGACCTTCGCCCGTCCCGGAGGCGCGGACCGGGGCGGGCGAAGCCATACCCTCAACCAGATGGCCGTGCCGTGAGCGGGCGAAGTCGTGCCCGACGCGCGGACATAGCCGTACCCGTGGACGGGTGCGGCCCTACCTGTGACAGGCGCGCGAGCCTCCCGCACGCCCGGCGGGGGCTGGTGTAGCGCGGCGCTCGCCCCACCGAAGCCGTACCCGTGAGGCGGCGCGGCCGTTCACGGGTACGGTGAGGCTGCGTTCGCGGGACGCTGACGGCGAGTCCGCAGGCCGCGACGCCGCGTCCGTGTGCCGGGGGCGCTGTGTTCGTGGGCGGTGGGGCGAGGGGGCGGCGGACACAGTAACGTCACGTCAAGGAATCCGTACGCAGTGCTACGCTCCGGACAGGCCGCTGGGAACGGTCAGAAAGTACGGACCGCGCGGATGACCTTGCGGCGCAGTTGAATACGACGGCGGCCGTCCGGGTACAGGCGCAAGCGATCGAGTTCCCAGCCGCCGTGCTCCGCGTGCTCGGTCATGATCCGCCGGGCGGCGTCACGGGTGGTACCGCGCGGCAGTGACAGGACGAGGTAGGTGTACTCCGCCATTGCGACCATTATTACTTGGTCTACCGGCCGTGCGGCACCGTACCGTGGCCTCCCGGTCCGCGCGGTGCGCGGCGGCGTGTCATCCTGTCGGGGGCGTGCGGCGGTGAGAATCCCGCCCCTCCGCGGGGGCGGCACGATGATCGCAGGGCGGCGGCGGGAAGGCGCGGGCACAAACACGCCGCCATGCGACGTTGTACGAAGCCGGTAGGAAGAGCCTGAGTCAGAGGACCCGAGACAGCGAGGTTGGAGCGACTGTGCCAGCCAAGAACGGCACCGCGAACAGTGGCCGGGGCAACGGCCCGGGGACGCGCCTGGTGATCGTCGAGTCGCCCGCGAAGGCGAAGACGATCGCCGGTTACCTGGGCCGCGGTTACATCGTGGAGTCCAGTATCGGCCATATCCGGGACCTGCCCGGAAGCGCCTCGGAGGTGCCGGCCAAGTACAAGGGCGAGCCGTGGGCGAAGCTCGGCGTGAACGTCGAGCACGAGTTCGAGCCGCTGTACGTGGTCAACTCCGACAAGCGCCAGCAGGTGCAGAAGCTCAAGAAGCTGCTGGCCGAGGCCGACGAGCTCTTCCTCGCGACGGACGAGGACCGGGAGGGCGAGGCGATCGCCTGGCACCTCCAGGACGTCCTGAAGCCGAAGGTCCCCGTGCACCGGATGGTCTTCAACGAGATCACCAAGGACGCGATCCAGCGCGCCGCCGCGAACCCGCGCCAGCTGAACATGCGCCTGGTGGACGCGCAGGAGACGCGCCGCATCCTGGACCGCCTCTACGGGTACGAGGTCAGCCCCGTCCTGTGGAAGAAGGTCATGCCGAAGCTGTCGGCGGGCCGCGTGCAGTCGGTGGCGACGCGGCTGGTCGTCGAGCGGGAGCGGGAGCGGATCGCCTTCGTCCCCGCCCACTACTGGGACATCGCGGCCCAGTTCGACACCGGCAAGGACGAGGAGCCGACGGCCTTCAAGGCCGGGCTCGTCTCGGTGGACGGCAGGCGCGTCGCGCAGGGCCGCGACTTCGGCTCCGACGGCGTCCTGAAGACGAAGGACGCGCTGCACCTGGACGAGGCCGCGGCGACGGCCCTCGCCGAGCGCCTGCGCGGCCGCCCGTACGAGGTGAAGTCGGTCGAGCGCAAGCCGTACACGCGCCGCCCGTACCCCCCGTTCCGGACGACGACGCTCCAGCAGGAGGCCAGCCGGAAGCTGAGCTTCTCCGCGAAGTACACGATGTCGGTCGCGCAGAAGCTGTACGAGAACGGCTTCATCACCTACATGCGAACCGACTCGATCACGCTGTCGGAGACCGCGATCACGGCGGCGCGGCGGCAGGCGGCGTCGCTGTTCGGCGGCGAGTACGTCCCGGACAAGCCGCGCGTCTACACGTCCAAGGTGAAGAACGCGCAGGAGGCGCACGAGGCGATCCGCCCGGCGGGCGACACGTTCCGCACGCCCGCGGAGACGGGCCTGTCCGGCGACCAGTTCCGGCTGTACGAGCTGATCTGGAAGCGGACGATCGCGTCCCAGATGAAGGACGCCGTCGGCCAGTCGGTGTCGATCCGGGTCACCGGGACGTCGACGCGGAACGAGCGCGCGGAGTTCGGCGCGACCGGCAAGACGATCACGTTCCACGGTTTCCTCAAGGCCTACGTGGAGAGCGCCGACGACCCGTCCACGGACCGGGACGACCAGGAGCGGCGGCTGCCGAACCTGGCCGAGGGCGACCCGCTGACGGCGAGCGCGGTGGACGCCGAGGGCCACTCGACCCGCCCGCCGGCCCGCTACACCGAGGCCAGCCTGGTCAAGGAGCTGGAGGAGCGGGAGATCGGGCGCCCGTCGACCTACGCCTCGATCATAGGAACGATCCTGGCGCGCGAGTACGTGTTCAAGAAGGGCACGGCGCTCGTCCCGTCGTTCCTGGCGTTCGCCGTGGTGAACCTGCTGGAGCAGCACTTCGGCAACCTGGTCGACTACGACTTCACCGCCCACATGGAGGACGGCCTCGACGAGATCGCGCGCGGCGAGGCCGAGCGCGTCCGCTGGCTGACCCGGTTCTACTTCGGCGACACCGGGGAGGAGGGCCTGAAGGAGCTGGTCGGCGACATCGGCGACATCGACGCCAAGGGGATCAGCTCGTTCCCGATCAAGGGCACCGACATCATGGTGCGGGTCGGCCGGTACGGGCCGTACCTCGACCGGGACGGCGAGCGCGTCAACATCCCCGAGGACATCGCGCCGGACGAGCTGACCGCCGAGAAGGCCGAGGAGCTGTTCGCGCAGCCGTCGGGCGACCGGGAGCTCGGCGTCGACCCCGAGACCGGCCACACGATCGTCGCCAAGTCGGGGCGGTTCGGTCCCTACGTCACCGAGATCCTGCCCGAGCCGGCGCCGCCGGCCGACGGCAAGAAGCGGACGAAGAAGGCCGAGGCCGCCAAGCCGCGCACGTCGTCGCTGTTCAAGTCGATGTCGCTCGACACGATCACGCTCGACGACGCGCTGAAGCTGCTGTCGCTGCCGCGCACGCTGGGCGAGCTGGACGGCGAGCCGGTGACCGCGCAGAACGGCCGCTTCGGCCCGTACATCAAGCGGGGCTCCGACAGCCGGTCGCTCGGCTCGGAGGAGGAGCTGTTCACGGTCACGCTGGAGCGGGCGAAGGAGCTGCTGGCGCAGCCCAAGCAGCGCGGCCGCCGGGCCGCGGCCGCCGCGCCGCTGCGCGAGCTGGGCAAGGACCCGGCGAGCGGGGAGCCGGTCGTGGTGAAGGAGGGCCGGTTCGGCCCGTACGTCACCGACGGCGAGACGAACGCCAGCCTGCGCAAGGGCGACGAGGTCGAGTCGATCACGATCCAGCGCGCCGCGGAACTGCTCGCGGAGCGCCGGGAGAAGGTCGCCGCGGGCGGCGGGAAGAAGAAGGCGGCGCCGCGCCGTCGAACCTCCGCAAAGTCCGGTTCATAGGGACATCTACGCCGATACCCTGACCGACATGACCAGAACGGGCGCACCCCGGCCGCACCCCGCAGCGTCACCGCCGCCGGGCGTTTCGTCGCTTTCGTCGATCGGGCCGTTCCGGCGGCTCCGGATGGCGCTGGCGTTGTCCAGCGCCGCCCAGTGGATCGGCGTACCCGCGCTGACCGCCATGGCGGCGATGCTGACGCGCGGCGACGGCGCCGCCGCGCAGGCGCAGGCGATCGGCGGCACGCTGGCGCTGATGCTGCTGCCCGCGGTGGTGCTCCCGCCGGTCGCCGGGCTGCTCGCGGCCCGCGTCGACCGCCGGCTGATGCTGATCATCGCGGACGCGCTGCGGCTGGTGGTCGTCGTGACCGTGCCGCTCGTGCACGCGCTGCCGTGGACGCTCGCCGCCGCCTTCCTCGTCTCGTGCCTGAGCCTGCTGTGGATACCGGCGGCGCGCGCGTCCCTGCCCGCCGTGGTCCCGGACGAGGAGGCGCGGCCCGCCGCGCGCCGCGCCGCGACCCGCGTCCTCTACGGTCCGGCGCCCGCCGCCGCGCTGCTGTTCGCCGTCCTCGCGCTCGTCGCGAACGGGACGCTCGGCGCCGGTTCCCGCGCCGACCTCGCCCTGTACGTGACGGCGGGCCTGTTCCTCGTGGCGGCCGCCGCCGTGGCGACGGCCGGCGAGATCCCGGCGACCGAGCCGGTCGCGGCCGGGTCGCCGCTGAAACTGATCTTCCAGGGTCCGGGGTCGGCCGCCGCGCGCGGCGCCGGCGCGGCGGCCGCGGCCGCGGACCTCGCGGCGGGCGCGGTCGTGGCGGTGGCCCGCGTCCACGCCGGCGAGCTGGGCGGCGGTGACGCCGGGTACGGCTCCGTCCTGACCGCGCTCACGGTGGGGCTCGGTTTCGGGCTGTTCCTCGGACCGCGCGTGCTCGTCCCGTTCAGCCGCCGCCGCCTCCTCGGCCTCGCGGTGATCGCGGCCGCGCTCGCGCTGGTCGTGCTCGCCCTCGTCCAGAACCTCGTCGTCGTGGTGTTCGCGACGGCGTTCCTCGGCGTCTTCGCCGGAGCCGCGTGGTCGACCGCGAAGATGGCGGCGCACGACCCCGAGGCGCCGGAGGGTGCCCGCCCGGCGGCGTACCTGCGGTCGGTCGCGCTCATCACCGCGCTGGTCTCGTTCGCCGTCGTCCCGCTGATTGCGGCGGCGGCCGGATCCCACCGACTCGACCTCGGCGGCGGCGTCTACGACGCCTACGGGACGGGCGTCGCCCTGCTGGTCGCGGCCGTCCTCGCCCTGGTGACCGGGCTCTTCGCCTACCGGCGGCTGGACGACCGGCGGGGCATCCCGCTCGTCCCCGACCTGCGCGCCGCCCTGCACGGCGAGATCTACACGCCGCCGGAGCAGGCCGCCGCGGCCCCGCAGCCCGTCCACCGCAACCGGGGCGTGTTCATCGCCTTCGAGGGCGGGGAGGGCGCGGGCAAGACGACGCAGGCGCGGCTCGCCGCGATCTGGCTCCGCGACCACGGCTACGACGTGGTGACCACGCACGAGCCGGGCGCGACCAAGATCGGGATGCGGCTGCGCGCGATGCTGCTGGACCGCGACACCACCGGCCTGTCCGACCGCGCCGAGACCCTGCTGTACGCCGCCGACCGCGCCGACCACGTGGCCAACGTGATCAAGCCGGCGGTGGACCGCGGCGTGATCGTGGTCAGCGACCGCTACGTCGACTCGTCCCTCGCCTACCAGGGCTTCGGGCGGGGGCTCCCGGTGGAGGACATCGCCCGCGTCAACGCCTGGGCGACCGGCGGCCTCGTCCCCGACCTGACCGTCCTGCTGGAGATCCCGCCGGAGGCCGGCCTGCGGCGGCTGCCGGCGCCCGCCGACCGCATCGAGTCGGAGTCGCAGGAGTTCCACGAGCGGGTCCGCGAGGGCTTCCGCGCCCTCGCCGAGGCCGACCCCGACCGCTACCTGGTCCTGGACGCGAGCCGGCCGCAGGGCGAGCTGAGCCGGGAGATCCAGTACCGCATCCGGGAGATCCTGCCGGACCCCGTCCCGCTCGGCACCGAGGACGCCACGAGCACGTTCCCGGTCATCACCGACTTCTGAGCCCGCTAGCCTCTGTTCCATGAGCGTGTGGGACGACCTGGTGGGGCAGGAGCCCGTCATCGCGCAGCTGTCTTCGGCGGCGGAGCGTACGGGCGGGCTCGCGCACGCGTGGCTGTTCACCGGGCCGCCCGGGTCCGGACGCGTGGCCGCGGCGCGGGCGTTCGCCGCCGCGCTGCAGTGCACGGAGACGCCGCGCGGGTGCGGGCACTGCGCGTCCTGCCACCAGGTGCTCCAGGGGACGCACGCCGACGTCGAGGTCGTCCGGCCGCAGGGCCTGTCGTTCGGCATCAGGGACGCCCGCGCGCTGGTGCTGCGGGCCGCGTCCTCGCCGAGCGGGAGCGGCCGCCAGATCGTGCTGTTCGAGGACGCCGACCGGGCCACCGAGGGCGCCGCGAACGCGCTGCTGAAGGCGATCGAGGAGCCGCCGCCGCGGACGGTGTGGCTGCTGTGCACGCCGTCGCCGGAGGACCTGCTCGTCACGATCAGGTCGCGCTGCCGGCTGGTGACCCTGCAGACGCCCCCGATCGCGGCGATCGCCGACTTCCTCGTCCAGCGCGACGGCGTCGAGCGCGAGACCGCCGAGGTGGTGGCGCGGGCCGCGCAGGGGCACATCAGCCGGGCGCGCCGGCTCGCCTCCGATCCGCGGATGCGGCGGGTGCGCGAGCAGGTGGTGGCGGTGCCGCGCCGGCTGACCGGGGTGAGCGCGGCGGTCGCGGCGGCGGAGACGCTGGTGAGCGCGGCGAAGGCGGAGCGGGACGCGCAGACGGCCGAGCTGAACGACGCGGAGACCTCCGCCCTGCGCAAGGCGCTCGGCGAGAGCGAGAAGGGGCGGATGCCGCGCGGGACGGCGGGCGCCCTCAAGGAGCTGGAGGACCGGCAGAAGTCGCGGGCGACGCGGATCCTGCGCGACGCGCTGGACCGCACGCTGCTCGACCTCGCGTCCTACTACCGCGACGTGCTGACGCTGCAGCTGGGGGCGGGAAGCGAGCTGGTCAACATCGAGCTCGGCCCCGAACTGCGGTCGGCCGCGGGGGACGGACGCCCGGAGGACACCCTCCGGCGCCTCGATGCGATCATGGACTGCAGGGAGCGGTTGGCGGCGAACGTCAATCCGCAGCTGGCGTTCGAGGCGCTGACCTTGGCGTTGCGTCACGGGTGATACGGACGGGGCTTACACAACTTGTCCCCATTCGTTACATTTCCGTACGCGACTCTCAATGAGCGCCCCCGTAACGTTCGCTGGCTGATCGACCGAAATCCGGTTGGTTAACCCCCACAGCCAGGAGGTCTGCCTTGCGGCGAGCCTTGATTTCCGCCGCGTGCGCCGTCACCACCGTGACGGCCCTCGCGTTCCCAGCATCCGCAGCTCCGGGCCAGGCACAGGCGAAGGGCGAGGTCTCGGAGTACGTCGTCCTCTACAAGGAGGGCGCGTCCCTCGGGCAGGCCCACCAGGCCGTCTCCGCGGCCGGCGGCAAGGTCGTGCACGAGAACCGCGACGTGGGCGTCGCGACCGTCACCTCCCAGAACCCCGAGTTCATCCACGCCGTGATGAACCAGCGGGCGCTGGACGGCGTCGCGCACAACCGGATCATCGGTGAGGCTCCCAAGACCAAGAAGAAGGCCCCGAAGGTCGAGAAGCTGACCGGGGCCCTCCACGGCGCCAGGAACCAGGCCGCCCCCGCGGGCAAGCCGTCCAAGGACACCGAGCCCTTGGCCGACCTGCAGTGGGACATGAAGCAGATGCACGCCACCGCGGACGGCTCCTACAAGAAGGAGCCGGGTGACCGGCGCGTGCTGGTCGGCGTCCTCGACACCGGCGTGGACGGCGACCACCCGGACATCGCGCCGAACTTCAACCGCAAGCTCAGCCGCAACTTCACCCGCGACATCCCGGCCGACGCCAACGGCAACGAGGTCGACGGGCCCTGCGAGTTCACGTCGTGCGTCGACCCCAACGACTGGGACGACAACGACCACGGCACGCACGTCGCGTCCACGATCGCCTCGCCCCGCAACGGCCTCGGCATGGCCGGCGTCGCGCCGAACGTGTCGATCGTGAACCTGCGCGTCGGGCAGGACTCCGGCTACTTCTTCCTCCAGCCGACCGTCGACGGCCTGACCTACGCGGCCAAGCACGGCATCGACGTCGTCAACATGTCGTACTACATCGACCCGTGGCTGTGGAACTGCGGCAACAACCCCGCCGACAGCCCCGAGGACCAGCTGGAGCAGCGGACGATCATCAAGGCGGCGCAGCGCGCCCTGGACTTCGCGCACGACCGCGGCGTCACGCTGATCTCCGCGGCGGGCAACGACCTCGTCGACTACACCAAGACGAACGCGGACGACAGCAGCCCCGACTTCCCGTCCACGCCGGGCGAGGAGCCGCACGACCGCACCGTCCCGGCGAGCTGCGTGTCGATGCCGTCCGAGGGCGAGAACGTCATCCCGGTCTCGGCCACCGGCCCGAGCGGCCGCAAGTCGTACTACAGCAGCTTCGGCAACGGCTACGTCGCGGTGGCGGCGCCCGGCGGCGACAAGGTCGACAACGCCGCCCAGCGTCCGGACGACAAGGGCGGCATCTGGGCCGCCTACCCCGAGCGGCTCGCGAAGGAGCGCGGCGAGCTGAACGCCGACGGCACGCCGAAGGTGTCGTACATCATCCGCAGCTGCAAGGGCGACAAGTGCGCCTACTACCAGTCGATCCAGGGCACCTCGATGGCGTCCCCGCACGCGGTCGGCGTCGCGGCGCTCATCGTCAGCAAGTACGGGCACCGGGACCGCAGCGGCGGCCTGACCATGGACCCGCGTCTCGTCGAGCGGGTGCTGCGCGGCACCGCGACCCCCAAGGCATGCCCGAGCCCGGCGACGGTCGAGTACGTCTGGTACACCCAGGTGAACGGCCAGTGGGTGAAGCACGCCTCCACCCAGACCTGTGAAGGCTCGAAGGGCCAGAACGGGTTCTTCGGCAGCGGCATCGTGGACGCGCTGAACGCCGTCTCGCGCTGACCCCTCCAGAACCACCCCAGGACGCGACCCCCGGCTCCGGCCGGGGGTCGCGTTCTTTTCCGCGTCCGGCGTGTCCCGTGCCCTCGTGCATGATGGGGGCATGCCGTACCGAGTCACCTTCGTCTGCACGGGCAACATCTGCCGCTCCCCGATGGCCGAGTGGGTTCTGCGCCACCACGTCGAGAAGGAGGGCCTCGACGTCGAGGTGGACAGTTCGGGCACCGGCGGCTGGCACGTCGGCGACGGGGCCGACCAGCGGACGGTCGCGGCGCTGGAACGCGCCGGCTACCGGTCGGCGCACATCGCGCGGCAGTTCGACGCCGCCTGGTTCAACGGCTACGACATGATCATCGCGATGGACGCGAGCCACGAGAAGGAGCTGCGCTCGATGGCGCCGACCTGGCAGGCGCGCGGCAGCATCCGGCGGCTGCGCGAGTTCGACCCGGACGCGGGCGACGATCTCGACGTCCCCGACCCCTACTACGGCGGACGCGCCGACTTCGACCTCGTCCTGGAGCAGGTGGAGGCGGCGATGCCCGGCCTGCTCAAGCAGATCCGCTCGGCGCTTGATGACCACTGATCGGGTGCGGCTGGAGAGGCTGCTCGGAACCGGGGTCGAGGACGTCCACGACCTCGGCTCCAGCCATTCCTGGACGTTGCACAGGGCTTCCCTCGCCGACGGCCGTGAGGTCTTCGTGAAGGCGGCGCATGACCAGGCGGGCGTGTTCGCGGCAGAGGCGGCCGGGCTGCGCTGGCTGGGGGAGGCGGGCCCCGGGACCCCCGTCCCCGAGGTCGTGGCGGCGGACGACCGGATGCTCGTCCTGCCCTGGCTGCGCTCGGCTCCACCGTCCCGCGAAGCGGCCGAACGTCTCGGACGGGAACTCGCGGCCCTGCACACCGGGAACCGTCCCGGCACCTACGGCGCGCCCTGGGACGGTTTCATCGCCGACCTTCCCTTGGACAACACACCGGACGACCGTTCCTGGCCCGCCTGGTACGCCGAACGCCGCCTCGAACCGTTCCTGCGCCTCGGGGCAAGGCATCTCTCGTCCGGTGACGTCCGTCTTGTGGAGCGCGTCATGGCGGACATCGAGACGCTCGCCGGACCGCCGGAGCCGCCTTCCCGCATCCACGGGGACCTGTGGTCGGGGAACGTCCTGTGGACGGGCGAGCGGGCGCTGCTCATCGACCCGGCCGCGCACGGCGGGCACCGCGAGACCGACCTCGCCATGATGGCGCTGTTCGGGACACCGCACCTCGACACCGTGCTCGGCGCCTACGATGAGGCCGCGCCCCTTGCGGACGGATGGCGGTCCCGCGTCCCGTTGCACCAGTTGCACCCGCTGCTGGTCCATGTGGCGCTGTTCGGCGGGTCGTACCGGGCGTCCATGGCAGAGGCGGCCCGCGCGTGCCTCGGCTGAGGCGGCTCACGACTTGGTAACTCCGCGTTCATGGGTTTTTGTCGCGATCCATATGCGGTAGAAACGACGGGCGATCCGGCAGGAAGGTTAGGTAGGCAACCCCATGGACGACGGCAGGCGCGAGGACCCGGGTAACCGTCTCGGCTCGTGGAAGGGTCTCGTCCCTCTCGGCGTGGCCGCCACGGCCGCGCTGCTCATCGGAGGGGGTGTGGACATGGTGCACCGCCACCAGCGCGCCGCCGACGAGGAGCACGAGGCCAAGCCCGCCGCCAAGGCCGAGAAGACCGGCCCGGAGTTCATCGTCGGCGTCACCCAGAAGGGCGCCTCCCTCCTCGTCCGGAACGTGCGTACAGGCGCGAACGTGGGGCTGCCCGTCGCCGCCCCGCAGGGCCGCCGCTTCCATCGCGTCGCGGCGCTGAAGGACGGCTCGTACATCCTCGCCACACCCGGCCCCCGCGACGTCACCTTCCAGCGCCTCCGCTTGGACGACGGACGTCCCAAGGACCTCAAGCCCCTCTCGAACGCGATCGTCCCTGGTGTCTCCACGGTCTGGTCGGACCTCGCCGTGACCCCGGACGGCGCACAGCTCGCCTACGTCACCTACAAGGGCGCGAGCGCCCGCGTGGACGTCGTCACTCCGGAGACCGGTGTCCACAAGGTGTGGACGACCAGGCTGCGTGCCCGCGTCGGGAGCCTCTCCTGGTCCGGCACCACACTGTCCTTTGTCTGGAGCCCGGTCGGCACAGGGAAGCACCAGGTCCGCACAATCGACACCAGCGGTGCCGCGGGCGACCTGAAGTCGAGCAAGGCGGTCATGCCCCTGCCCAAGGGCAGTTTCAACGCTGTCATGAGCCGGGACGGCACCTCCCTTATCGCGGCCATAGCGAAGAGCTCCGAAGTGACTCTTCAGACCTTCACGGTGCAGGGAACCCCCGCCAAGACCCTGTGGACCCTGAAGGTGAAGGGCGCCCCCACCGGCCTCGACATTGCCCACAACGGTCGCGACGTCATCGTGACCGCGGGCGACCTGTACGCGCAGGGCGTCCCGACCGTTCCGGCAGGGGATCTCGCCGACGCCGCCTGGTGAGACCTAGAGTGGGTCGAATAAAACCGGGCGAACGGAGCGAAACGTGGGCATGATGATGGCCGTCAGCTTCACCCGTTACGGCCGCCTGTTCTACCTCGATCCGGGCCCGCACAGCCCCAAGGTCGGCGACAAGGTCCTCGTCCCCACCGACTCCGGCCCGGAGGTCGCCGAGTGCGTGTGGGCCCCGCAGTGGGTCTCCGAGGACATCGACGGCCTTCCCGAGTGCGCCGGCCCCGCCACCGACGAGCACCTCGCCCGAGACGAGGCCAACCGCCGCCGCCGCGCCGAGGGCCGCTCCATCGCCAAGCGCCTCATCCGCAAGCACGACCTCCCGATGAAGGTCATCGGCGTCGACTACCTCGACGCCGACAACATCTTCAAGATCTACTTCACCGCCCCGCACCGCGTCGACTTCCGCGCCCTCGTCCGCGACCTGGCCCGCGGCATCAAGGCCCGCGTCGAACTCCGCCAGGTCGGCCCCCGCGACGAGGCCCGCCTCCAGGGCGGCATCGGCCCCTGCGGCCGCGACCTGTGCTGCGCCACCTTCCTCAAGGACTTCGAGCCCGTCTCCGTGCGCATGGCGAAGGAGCAGGACCTCCCGGTCAACCCCCTCCGCATCGCCGGCGCCTGCGGCCGCCTGATGTGCTGCCTCAAGTACGAGCACCCGTTGTACGTCAAGGCGCACGACAGCATGCCGGCCCTGGGATCGCGCGTGGACACCCCGAACGGCCCAGGCCAGGTCGTGGGCCGCAACGTCCCGTCCGACAAGGTCACAGTCCGCCTGAACAGCGGCGGTCGCTGCTCCTGCCCCTCAGCCTCCGTCTGCTCCCCCCGCAAGCAACACGAAGCCCGCTACACCCCCTCGGACGACAGCGAGCGCAGCTAAGAACTGCGGGGGGCGGCTCCGTTCCAACCCCGACGGCCCCGGCCTGCCCCGCCGCCTCGAAAACAGATGGCCCTCCCGAAGTTCGGAAGGGCCACCCGTGGCTGAGGACACCGCATGCGCGGCGTCCATGGGGTCAGATCACTTCGACCTCCACGTGCCTTGCCAGGAAACGCGGCTCGGCACCCGGAGGCGTCTGCGAGGGGCCCTCCAGGCCCGTGGTGATCGAGGCCCAGTTCACGCGGAACTCGGCGTCGGGGCCGGCGAGAGGGCGCTGTCGGCGCGCCAGTCGAAGCGCCTTGCGCTCCATCTGCCGCAGGCTGGTCCCCGTGATGTCGGTGAGCCTGACCCGGCCCGGCGTGCGGGTTCGCTCGCCGGGCCGTGGGGACGCGGGCACGAGCGCCCGGACGTACACGGATTCCGCCCAGAAGCGGTCCGTGGTGCCCAGGCGTTCGGGCGGGTTGTTCTCCAGACCCCTGGTGGCCCACCCCCAGGGGTGGTCGAAACCGACCTGGAGCACGGCGCCAGAGCCGAAGCACTGACGCGCCAGTCGAAGCGCCTTGCGCTCCACCTGCCGCATGCTGTTCCCCGTGAGGTCGCTGAGCTTGAGCCTGAGCTCGACCGGCGAGCCGGCCAGCCCGCTGACCCGCTGGGACATGGGCACGATCGCCTGGACGGACACGGACGTCGTCCAGTAGCGGTCCGTGGTGTCCAGATGCTCGGGAGTGCTCTCCAGGCCGTTCCTGAAGTTGATCTGGAACGAGGCGTCAGGGCCGAAGCACTGACGTGCCAGGTGAGCCGCCTTGCGCTTCAGCTGCCGCAGGCTGTTCCCCGTGAGGTCGTTGAGCGTGAGCTCGAACGATGTGCCGGTTCGCCCGCCGACCCGTAAGGGCATGGGCAGGGTCGCCCGGACGTACACCGTCTCCGTGCCGCCCAGGCTTTCGGACCAGTGGTTGCCCACGACCTCGATCTCGACGTCGGGGCCGAAGAACTGACGTGCCAGGCCAAGCGCCTTGCGCGCCACCACTTCTTCGCTCGTGCCCTTGACGTCGTTGATCCGGAGCCATTCGGTGACACTGTTGGGGGCCTGCGTGTTGATGGTGGTCATGGATCTCTCCCGACAATTCATGACGACCTGGGGCCGTCGGTCTGCTTTGTGTGAGTACTGCCGATGACCGTCCGGCAGATCCGCGAACACGCACGGGCGGGAGCCGGGTGCGTCCCCGGCGACCGCGTCACGGTGAAGGGGGGCTCGCGCCGCTGCTCCTGCCCGCCCGCCTCGGTCTGCTCCCCGCGCCAGCAACACGACGCCCACTACGACCCCACTCCCGAGGACACCTGATCGAGGGGGACAGGCGGGGGGGCCGCACGGCATGAGCGCTTGGTCTGGATGAGAGCGACCAGTCCGTCCCCGGCGCCGAGGTGTTCCGCTCGTATGGTCGTTCACGGCCGTTCGTGCCAAATGAATCGCCCAGCGCCCCACCTTCTCTCCGGCGGTCTCCGGACGTTGAGTTTGCCGAGCCGCGGAAGCGGCGGACGGTGGGAGGCGTACCTACAAAGCAGATTCTCTGAAAGGAGCTTCCAGTGGAAGACGTCTACAGGCGTTTCTCGGGAGGCTGGGAACGTCGCGAAGAGCTCCTCGCGCGGGCGCAGCAGAAGGGCGCCACCTGGGATGAGCTTCGCGCCGCCGAGTCCAAGGGCATCGATCTGGCCGCCTACGTCGAAGCGTTGGAGGCAGGCGCCTCGGACGGGGACGTCCAAGCCGCCGTGGCCGCCGGCATCCTGCCCCGGGTGCTCGTCAGGGGGCTGAAGGCGAACGCCACCCCCGCGCAGATCATGGAGGCGTTCGAGAAGCAGGTCGCTGCGGACCCGGGCTATGCCTGGGGCATCGGCCGAGCCGGCTACATCGATCTGCTGAACGAGGGCGCGACGCACGACCAGCTCATCGTCCTGCACGACAGGGACGTCCACCCGGAGATCACTCTGCGGGCGCTCGAAAGTCGCCTCGGCATCGCCAAGCTGCTGGAGGCGTACGACAAGGGTCTCCGCGGGGCCGACCTGCTCTGCTACGTGGAGGCGCCAGAGAAGCAGGTCGACCCCGACGAGGTGCTCGCCGCTCATCGGCAGGGGCTTCGCGGGCTCGAACTGTACAGCTACGTGAGGGAGCTCGCGGGCCGCTGATCACATGAAGACGTGATCCGGCTCGGCGGGCCCACCCTCTTCACCCATATCGAGAGTCGCCGGCCTTCGTCCCTTGGACGGGGGCCGGTTCTCGTTGAGGCCGCGGCTCCTACGGGGTGGAGAGAAGCGCGCCCTTTTCGTCGTTCATGCCCGCGGCGAGGAATCGAGTGGTGCCCGGTATGCGGGTGACAGCGCGGGCCTCGAAAAGGCTGAAGCCGGACGCTCGGATTCTGTTGCTGGTCCACGTGCCCGTAGCGGTTCGGTGGGCGAGGGTCGACTCGGTGGCGTTGACGTCGGTGGAACCGATGAGCCAGACGCCGCCGTCCGGGTCGATGATCGGGGCGCCGAACGGACTGAACCGTCCTGCCTTCTTCAGGGTGCTTTCGGCCGTCCAGCGGCGTCCGTCGGCGTCACCGTGCAGGAGAAGGGACGACAGGTGGAGGTCGCCCGGGCCCAGCGGCTGGGTGCGGGTGCCGTCCATCTCGCTGGACGGGATGCCCCCGGCGCCCTCGGCGGTGATCCAGATGCCGGCGGCCGTGGCGGTGATCGTGTTGAGCTGGTACCTCGTGTCCTCGAAGCCCTTCCTCTTTCCGGCGGGCAGGACGCCGTCCAGCGGGACGGGCTTCCAGCCGGAGCCGTCCTGGTGGTACAGCTCGCTCTCGAAGGTGAGCGCCCAGATGTCACGGGCGGAGCGGGCGCTCGTGCGGGCGATCCGGAATGGCAGCCTCGTCTCCGACCATCCGTCCGCCGAACGGGTCCAGCCCGTCGCGGCGGCGTGCGAGCCCGTGCCGAAGACCTGGACGTCCCGCGGGGAGAACACCTCAAGCGCCGTAACGGTGAATCCCGGAAGGCGGCGGTCGATCGTCCAGCGCTCGCCGTTCCAGTGAAGGACGGTCGAGCTCGACCCGTCGAGGGTGACCGCCCAGACATCGGACGCCGCGGACGCGCCCGCCGCCTTGACCGCGCCGATCCGCCCGCCCGGAAGGCCGACCTTGCTCCAGCCGCGGCCGTCCCAGTGCCGGGCCGTCGGCCGCCACACCGTGTCCTCCGAGCCGCGCCCGCCGAACGCCCACACGTCCTTCGGCCCCGCCGCGACGATCTGGGGATCGACCCGCAGCGACACGTCCTCGACCTCCACCCGCCACGGCGCGCTCCCGGCTTCCGCTCTCCAGGGCGTCGGCTGGACGGCCGGGGCTCCGCACCCCCCGAGGGCGAGCAGGGCCACAACGCCGGTTTTCGGCAAACGAAATCTCATACGCCCTCCATCCCGAAACGGTCGACCCATCCTCCGCGCGCGGAGAGCCGGCCGAATGAGCACCCGTACCTAGAACGCGCGCCCTTCCGTACTCACCGTCGACCAGGGCGTTCGCGGGTCTCGGCGTGATGTTGCTATACGGGCGCGGGCAACCTTGGCACCTTCCTCCCCTTGCCGGGGCCCCTCGTTTTTCACACCATTCCGGCAAGCCGCCGTTTCCCCGCAGGAGGTATTCCGTGAGACTGCGCGTCGCGATCCTGGTCGCGGGCATCGCCGCCGTCCTGACCGCCACAGGCCCCGGCGCGTCCGCCTCGCCGGGGGAGGTGCGTCCCGTCGCGGCGCCGGGCGCGGAAGGGGGGCGGGCGATCTACGGCGCCGGAGGCGTGCGCTGCGCCCTGGGGTTCAACGTGCGGCAGAACGGCTCGTACTCCTTCCTCACCGCGGGCGGCTGCGCCCAGGTCGGCATGCCGATCTACGCCGACCCGGCGATGACCGTGCAGCTCGGGACGGTCGTCTCGGTGACGAGCGCCTCCGTCGCGCTCGCCCGGTACGTGGAGCCTTCCGTGGAGCGGCCCGGCAGCGTCTTCCTCTACCCCGGTTCCCAGGACATCACGACGGCGGGACCGCCGGTCGTCGGCCAACGCGTTTGCCGCAGCGGGCCCATCGCGGGCCTGCGCTGCGGCAGTGTGACGGCCGTCAACGTGACCGTGAACCTCCCGAACGGGACGATCACCGGGCTGGTGAGGACGACCATATGCACGGAGCCCGGGGAGAGTCCCGGGGCTCCGTATTTCTCGGGCGGTACCGCGGTGGGGCTTGAGATCGGGGGAGTCGGGACCTGCGTCTCCGGCGGGTCGTCCTACTTCCGCCCGATCTCTCCGGTGCTCAGCGCCTTCGGCGCCAGCGTGTACTAGCGCTTGGGGAGGAGCTGGGCGAGGGCCGCGGTGACGCCGCAGAAGGCCATGACCGGGAAGAGCGATGCCCGGAAGGCGTCGGCGACCTCGCCCAGCGCGCCGTAGAAGACGATCCCGACGAGCGCGACGCCGAGGGCGTTGCCGACCTGCTGCGCGGTGGACAGGACGCCCGCGGCCGAGGCGGCGTGCCGGTCGGTCACGCCGGCCAGGACCAGTGCCGACAGCGGCGCCAGGACGAACCCCATGCCCGCCCCCACGAGGGCCAGTCCCGGGATGAGCCAGCCGATGGCGTGCCCGGTCTCGGCGAGCAGCAGGAGGCAGCCCGCCGCCTGCACCGCCGCGCCCAGGGCGAGGACCTGCCGTCCCAACCGGGCGGCGATGGCCGTGGCGCGGGTGGACGCGGCGAAGTAGCCCGCGCCCAGGGCGACGAAGAGCAGGCCCGACTCCAGAGCGCTGAGACCGCGTCCCTGCTGGAGGTACAGGGCGAGGTAGAGGAAGAAGGACGCCATCGCCAGGGTGTAGACGAGCGCCAGGCCGCTGCCGACGCGGAACGCGGGCTCGCGGAAGAGGCTGGGCGCGACCAGCGGGGCGCTGCTCCGGCGCTGGGAGAGGACGAAGGCGGCGAGCAGGACGGCCGACGCGGCGAGCGACGCCCACGTCCAGGTGGGCCAGCCCAGGCGGCGCCCCTCGATCAGGGGCAGGACGAGCGCGACGAGACCGAGGGTGACCAGGACGGTTCCCGTGACGTCCAGGCGGGTTCCCGTGGTGCGCGGCTGGGACGGGACGGTCCGGCGGATCAGCGCCAGCGTGACGACCCCGACCGGAACGTTGATCAGGAAGATGCTGCGCCATCCGGTGCCGAACAGGTTCGCCTGGATCAGCACGCCCCCGATGAGCTGCCCGAACACGCCGCCCAGGCCCATCGCGAGGCCGTAGGCGGTGAACGCCTTGGCGCGCGCCTCCCCGGTGAACACGCCGTTGATGATCCCGAGAACCTGCGGCATCAGCAGCGCGGCCGCGAGCCCCTGCACCACCCTGGCGGCGATCAGCGTGCCGGAGGACGGGGCGAGGCCGCACGCGAGCGAGGCGGCCGTGAACACCGCGAGGCCGAGCGCGTACATCCGGCGGCGTCCGGCCAGGTCGCCGAGGCGGCCGCCGGTGATCAGCGCGCTGCCGAGCGCCAGCCCGAACCCGGCGACGACCCACTGGATCGCCGTCGCGCCGGCGCCCAGATCGGTCTGGATGTCGGGGATCGCCACGTTCACGATGAAGAAGTCGAGCGTGGTGATGAAGATGCCGGTGAGCAGGACGAGCAGGGCGCCGATGGACGCGGTGGGCGAGGCCGCGGCCTCGCCCGGGCGCCGGCCCGCAACTGGAGTCGCCGTGTGCGACATGGTCTCTCCTCAGATCGATCGTTATCCGCACCCAGACGATCTCGCCCGGGAGGTCGTGGTGGCGATGACCTGAGGGGTAATGCCGCGGCGTAATTCGGTTGTGCGGCCGGCGGCGGCCGATCTAGCGTCCCCTCCCATGGACTGGGACAGGCCCGCGCGGAAGCTCGGGATCGACGACCTCGCCGCCTGCCAGCGGCTCGCCGAAGACCGCGACTGGGGACGTGAAGACCGGAAGTGGCGGTTCCTGTTCTCGGTCGGCGACGTCTACGGCATCGACGACGGGGAGGGCGGTCTCGCCGCGGTGACGGTGTCGACCCCATACGGCGTGGACGTCGCCGCCATCAGCATGGTGCTGGTGGCGAAACGCTACGAACGGCGTGGTCTGGGCGCCCGCATCATGCGGCACGCCATGGACAACACCGAAACGAAGAGCTTCTGCCTGACGGCCACCGAATACGGGCGCCCGCTGTACGAGCGTCTGGGGTATCGCTCCGTCGGGCTCTGCACGACGTACACGGGCATGGGCAAGGGGCCGTCCGAGGAGGGCGTTTCCGTCCCCGCGGAGGCGGCGGACATGCCCGCCGTCCATGCACTCGACACCGAGGTCTTCGGCGCGGACCGTTCACGGCTGGTCGACGGGCTGCCGTCGTTCTGCGAGACGTTCCGTGTCGTCCGGGGCGAGTCCGGTCTCAAGGGGTTCGGGGGCGTGTGGTGGAACGACGACAGGGCCGTCGTCGGCCCCGTCACCGCGCACGACGCCGAGACCGCCCTCGCCCTCGTCGAAGAGATCGTCCCGGCGGGGCCGGTCCGCCTGGACATCGACCACCGGCATCCGGAAGTGGTCGACTGGGCGCGGCGGAACGGCCTGCGACCCGCGTTCACCACGACGGTCATGGAGTACGGCGCGCCCATCGCGAACGACCTGCCCCGCCTCTACCTTCCCGTGGCGCAGGCCCTCGGCTGACCTCAGACGGCCTCGGCCTTCGCCGCGGGCGGCCTGCCGCCGGGCAGCGCGTACCGGAAGATCTTCTTCCAGGTGCCCGTGACCTGCCGCGACAGCGTGCCCGTGTGGTACGGGATGTCGTACTTGTCGCACAGCGCGCGGACGCGCGGGGCGATTTCGCCGTACCGGTTGCTCGGCATGTCCGGAAACAGGTGGTGCTCGATCTGGTGGCTGAGGTTGCCGGTCATCAGGTGGAACAGCTCACCGCCGGTGATGTTCGCCGAACCGCACAGCTGCCGGACGTACCACTCGCCCTTCGTCTCGCCGTCCAGCCGCTCCTCCTCGAACACCTCCACGTCGCCCGGGAAGTGCCCGCAGAAGATGATCATGTGGGCCCAGACGTTGCGGACCACGTTCGCGGTGGCGTTCGCGGACAGCGTGGACAGGAACTGCGGGCCGCTGAGCAGCGGGAACGCCAGGTAGTCCTTGCCCCACTGGCGGCGGACCTTGCGGCCGATCGCGCGCAGCTTCTCCTTCGTCACCGCCTCGTCGGCCGTCCCGTCCCGGATCTTGTCGATCTCCAGGTCGTGCAGGGCCACCCCGTACTCGAAGAACATCGCCAGCAGCAGGTTGTAGAGCGGCTGCGCGAGGTGCGCCGGGGACCACGCCTGCTCGGGGGCGACGCGCAGGATGCCGTAGCCGACGTCGTTGTCCTTGCCGAGCACGTTCGTGAACGTGTGGTGGACGAAGTTGTGCGAGTGCTTCCACTGCTCGGCCGGCGAGACGTTGTCCCACTCCCAGGTCGTGGAATGGATCTTCGGGTCGCGCATCCAGTCCCACTGGCCGTGCATGACGTTGTGCCCGATCTCCATGTTCTCCAGGATCTTCGCGACGGCCAGCGTCGCGGTCCCGGCGATCCAGGCGGGCGGCAGCGCGGAGGCGAGCAGCAGCGCCCGGCCCCCGATCTCCAGTCCGCGCTGCCAGCGGATCACCCGCCGGATGTAGGACGCGTCGCGCTCGCCGAGACCGGACATGATCTCCTCGCGCAGCGCGTCCAGTTCGGCGGCGATGGTCTCGTAGTCCTCGGCCGTCAGATGGTCGGTCATGCCGCTCCTCTCACAGTTCGATCTCCACGGGCCCGGCGGCCGCCGAGACGCAGGTCTGGACGATCTCGCCCTCGTCGCCGTGCACCTCGCCGGTGCGCAGGTCGCGGACCTTGCCGGACGCCAGCCGCCCGACGCAGCCGCGGCAGATGCCCATCCGGCACCCGCTCGGCAGCAGCGCGCCGGCGTCCTCGCCCGCCGCCAGGAGGGGCGTGCTCCCGTCCGCGTCGGCCGTGACGCCGCTCCTGGTGAACGTGACGCGCCCGCCCTCGCCCCCGTCGGCGTCCAGGACGGTGCGGAAGCGCTCGACGCGTAGCCTCTCCCCGACTCCGGCGGCCCGCCAGTGCGCGGCGAGGTCGTCGAGCATGCCGCCCGGCCCGCACGCCCACGCCTCGCGCTCCGCCCAGTCGGGGCAGACGCCGGGGATGTCGGACGGTTTCAGCCGGCCGTCGGGCGTCGTGTGCCGCTCGTGCAGCCGGAGCCCCGGCATCCGGCGAAGCTCGTCGCCGAAGATGACGTCCCCAGCCGTCCGGTCCGAGTGGACGAGCACGGCGTCGGACGCGCCGCCGAGCTGCCGCAGCATCGCCATGACCGGCGTGATCCCGCTGCCGGCCGTCACGAACAGCAGCTTGCGCGGGACGGGCGAGGGCAGCGTGAATCCCCCCTCGGGCCGCGACAGGCGGACGACCGTCCCGGGCCGGATCTCGTTGACCAGGTGCGCCGAGACGAACCCGTCGCGCGCGGCCTTGACGGTGATCGTGATGCGGCCGTCGCGGCGGGGCGGCGACGACAGCGAGAACGTCCGCCAGTGCCGGACGCCGCCGACGTCCACGCCGATCTTGACCCACTGGCCGGGCCGGTGGCCGTTCCACACCCGGCCCGGCCTGATCACCAGGGTCGCGGCGGACGGGGCCTCGTGCCGGACGGCCTCGATCCGCCCGCACGGCTCGTCCGCGGACCACAGCGGATCGAGCAGCCCGAGGTAGTCCTCCGGCAGGAGCGGGGTCGTGAGGAGCCGGGCTGCCGCCGCGATCCGCCGTCCCGTGGTCGAACGGCCGGGGCGGCGCGGGCGGTGCGGCGCGATGGTCCGCGGTGCGATGGGCAAGGTTTCCTCCCCGAGGGCGCGCTAACTTACGCTCGCGTAACCTACGGTCGTGTAGGAATCGCGGAGGATTCAAGGCCTCGGCCATCAAAGCGACAGGCATCACACCATCGCATGATGTTCCATCCGATGATGTAATGCCTGCTGATAAAAGACGGCGGAGAAACTGTCGGCCGGGCACGATGGCCTGGCGGCGACCGGCCGTCCGGGGCCGACGCGGGATCCGCGCTCAGAACTTGGTCTTCGGCCGCTCCTGGAGAACTCCGTCCACGAAGATGTCGAGCTTCTCGTTGTAGAAGCAGACCAGCCCGGCGACCTTGCGGCTCTCCTCCAGCGGCGTCCGGTACGACCAGGCCAGATCCTCGTGCAGCGTGCCGTTCACCCGCACCGACCAGTACTCCGCGGTGCCCTTGTACGGGCAGTGCGACACGGTGCCGGTGTGTTCGAGCAGGTCCATGCGGACATGCGGCTTCGGCAGGTAGTAGCGCACAGGCAGCCCCGTCTCGAACAGCAGCCGCGGGCTGGACGACTCCGCGACCGTCACCCCGTCCACCTCGACCCGGACATGCCGCGACGCCGCCAGCACGTCCACGCGCGTATACGGGTCGCGGGGATGGACGAAGACCTCCTCGTCCTCCTCGAACCAGGCGTCCATCGCGTCCCAGTCGAGACGGACGAACCCGGGCAGCTCGGTGTAGCGGAGCGCGGCGCCGGGCGCCTGCGCGCCGTCCACCTTCACGGTGAAGGCGGTCGCGTCGCCCCTGCTCGGCGAACGGGTGCCCGGCCCGTCCTCGACGAGTTCGGCCCGCACGTCCGTCTCGGGAAAGTAGTAGGTCGGGTAGTAGGGGATCTCCCAGACGAGAGAAGGCCGTGTCGAGTCGGCCACCAGATGGCCGCCGAGGTAAGCCCGGACGCGCTTGCCGCTCTCCTCGATCCGGAGACTGGTCTTCCGCGATGTGCCCATGCCTGGGCAACCTCACCGGTCGGGGCCCTATTTCATCGAATTCTCACCCTTGCCTCACGAACGCCACATGAGCCCTCAAGAGCCTCATCCGCATGAATCGGACACTCCTGGTCAACGGCGCGCTGGGCGCACTGCTCGTCGCCGGGGCCGGAACCGCGTACCTCGCCCTCGGCGACGGAGGCGACGGCGCCGCCGCGTCCACCCGCCTGACCCGCGTCACGCGCGGGACGGTGGTCTCGTCGGTGTCGGCGTCCGGCTCGGTGGAGAGCGCCAAGAGCCGTTCGCTGTCCTTCGGCGCCTCCGGCACGGTCGCGAAGATCTACGTCAAGGCGGGGCAGAAGGTGAGGACGGGCGACGTCCTCGCCCGCCTCGACCAGACAGAGGCGCTCGAGAACGTCGACGCAGCCAAGGCGAACCTGGCGGTCGCCGCCGATGGGGACACCTCGTCCGACAAGGGGTACGCCGGGTACGTCCAGGCGAAGAACTCCTACAACGCCGCCTTGCGGGCGTACCAGGGGACCGTCCTGAAAGCTCCGTTCGCCGGAACGGTGACCGCCGTCAACGGGACGGTGGGCGGCAGTTCGAGCGGTTCGTCCTCCTCGGGTTCGGGTTCGGGCGGCGGTTCGACGTCGCCGACCTCGTCCTCCACCTCGTCCTCCTCCTCGTCGTCGGGCTCGGGCTTCGTCGAGCTCGCCGACACCGCGCACCTCCAGGTCGAAGGCGAGTTCACCGAGGCCGACACCACGAAGCTCAAGACCGGCCAGGCCGCCACGGTCACGTTCGACGCGCTCACCGGCAAGACCGCCACCGGCAAGATCACCACGATCGGCGCGGCGCCGACGACCACCGACAACGTCGTGAAGTTCCCGGCCGTGATCGCGCTGGGCGACGTCCCGTCCGGGGTCCGGCTCGGCCAGACCGCCACGGTGGAGATCACCGTGGCGCGGGCGGAGAACGTCCTCTACGTGCCGAGCGCCGCGGTCAGGACGGCCGGCGGGCAGAGTACGGTCACCGTCGTCCGCGACGGCAGGCAGGTCCCCACCACGGTCGAGACCGGCGTCAGGGGCGACCAGGGCACCGAGATCAGCTCGGGCCTGAAGGAGGGCGACGAGGTCGCCGTGACCTCGGCGTCCGGCGGCGGGAACACCGTCCAGCGCGGCTTCCCGGGCGGCGGCGGACCGGGGCTCGGCGGCGCCGCCGGAAGCGGCACGCCCTGCGGCGGGGCGCCCGGCGGCGGAGGCCGCCGATGACCGCCCGCACCCCGCCCGTGCTCGACCTCCGCGACGTGACCAAGGTGTACGGGACGGGCGAAACGGCCGTCCACGCCCTGCGGGGCGTCTCGCTGACCGTGGAACGCGGCGACTATGTGGCGATCATGGGCGCGTCGGGCTCGGGCAAGTCGACGCTGATGAACATCATCGGCTGCCTGGACGTGCCGAGCGCCGGCCGCTGCCTCCTCGACGGCATCGACGTCGTCGGCCTCGGCGAGCGCGACCTCGCGACCCTGCGCAATCGCCGCATCGGGTTCGTCTTCCAGTCGTTCAACCTGATCCCGCGGATGACGGCGCAGGCCAACGTCGAACTGCCCCTCGCCTACGGCGGCCTCCGCGGCGCCGACCGGCGGCGCCGCGCCCTCGCCGCCCTGCGCGAGGTCGGCCTCGCCGACCGCACCCGGCACGAGCCGAACGAGCTGTCGGGCGGCCAGCAACAGCGCGTCGCCGTCGCCCGCGCCCTGGTCACCGCCCCGACGCTGCTCCTCGCGGACGAGCCGACCGGCGCGCTCGACAGCGCCTCCACCGCCGACATCCTCGGCGTCTTCGACCGGCTCGGCCGCACCGGCCGCACCATCGTCGTGATCACTCACGAGGACGACGTCGCCGCGCACGCCAAGCGGATCGTCCGCCTCGTGGACGGCCGCATCGTCGAGGACGTCCGCCGGGAGGGCCCGGTGACCCCCGGCATCCGAGCCGCGCGCCCCGCGCCCCCGGAACCGAAGGAGGCAGGGTGAGCGCCCTGGAGATCCTGCGCTTCGCCGTCCGCGGCCTGTCGGCCAACAAGCTGCGCAGCTCCCTCACCACCCTCGGCATCCTGATCGGCGTCGGCGCCGTCATCCTGCTCGTCGCGGTCGGCAACGGCTCCTCCGAGCAGATCAAGAAGAGCATCCAGCGCCTCGGCGCCGACTCCCTCACCGTCACGCCGTCCACCACGGGCCGCGGCGGCTTCGGGACGACCGACCAGGCCTCGGGCCCGCGCACCCAGGCCCGCGACCTCACCGCGGAGGACGCCGAAGCCCTCACCGCCGGCGGGGCCCCGTCGGTCAGGTCCGCCTCACCCGTCGTGACCAGCCAGTCCGTCACCGCGGGGTACTCGGGCACGAGCGCGACCATCGGCCAGTTCGTCGGAACGACCCCGTCCTACTTCGCGGCCGCGAACAAGACCCTCGTGTCCGGCACGGCGTTCACCGCCGAGGACGTCGCCGCCGCCCGCAAGACCGTCGTGCTCGGCAGCACGGTGGCGTCCGACCTGTTCGGACGCGTGAACCCGATCGGCAAGAAGATCGACGTGGGCGGGATCCGCTTCACCGTCGCGGGCGTCCTCAAGGCGACGGGCTCCTCCTCGTCGACCTTCTCCGACCCGGACAGCATCGCCGTCGCGCCGCTCCCGGCCGTCCAGGAGACCCTCACCGGGTACGGCGCCCTCGACCAGATCATCGTCCAGGCCACCGGCAGCGACACGGTCGGCGCCGCCGAGGCCGAGGTCACCCAGATCATCGGCCAGCGTCACGACGCGACCTCCCCGGGCGGCGCCGACTTCACGGTCTCCAGCCAGGCGAGCGTCCAGTCGGCGGTCAGCGAGTCGAGCCGGACCTTCACCGTCCTGCTCGGCGCCGTCGCCGCCATCAGCCTCCTCGTCGGCGGCATCGGCATCACCAACATCATGCTGGTCACCGTCACCGAACGGACCCGCGAGATCGGCATCCGCAAGGCCATCGGCGCCCCGCGCGGCGCGATCCTGGGCCAGTTCATCGCGGAGGCCACCGTCCTCAGCCTCACCGGCGGCCTCCTCGGCGTCCTCGCCGGCGTCCTCGGCAGCCTCTTCACCATCGCGGGCGTCAAACCCGTCCTGGTCCCGTCGTCGATCGTCCTGGCCCTGGCCGTCTCCCTGGCGATCGGCCTGTTCTTCGGCAGCTATCCCGCCAACCGCGCCGCCAAGCTCCGCCCCATAGACGCCCTACGCCACGACTAACCAAGGACCCTCATGCCCCTGAACCCACCACCCGTTGCCCCAACGCCCCACCCCACCGCCACCGCT
Source organism: Actinomadura verrucosospora (assembly GCF_039540335.1). Lineage (NCBI taxonomy): Bacteria > Bacillati > Actinomycetota > Actinomycetes > Streptosporangiales > Thermomonosporaceae > Actinomadura > Actinomadura verrucosospora. The sequence goes on from NZ_BAABEV010000022.1 coordinate 77,562, forward strand.
GACGAAGACGGCCGCCCCCTAACCACGCTGGCCGCGCCGGTGCGCTGTGAGTAAGAGCCAAGACATGCCCGAGAACTCGACAGGGGACGCCGAACTGCTGGCGAGCTCGCCCTTCGACAACGATCTCGCCACCGCCCTACTCACGCAGCCATCGCAACTGACGGAGTTGGTCGCCCCCCTGCTGACGCAGGTTGTGACGGTGCGCTGTGAGTGAGAGCCAAGACATGCCCGAGAACTCGACAGGGGACGCCGAACTGCTGGCGAGCTCGCCCTTCGACAACGATCTCGCCACCGCCCTACTCACGCAGCCATCGCAACTGACGGAGTTGGTCGCCCCCCT
>NZ_BAABEV010000022.1:78001-135704 GCF_039540335.1 Actinomadura verrucosospora
GCTGACGCAGGTTGTGACGGTGCGCTGTGAGTGAGAGCCAAGACATGCCCGAGAACTCGACAGGGGACGCCGAACTGCTGGCGAGCTCGCCCTTCGACAACGATCTCGCCACCGACCTGCTCGCGCAGCCCTCGCAGAGGTCTCTGCCAGGGCCGACGCTCTACCTAGCGGCTGGCGTCCTCCTGGTCGCAGGCTTCCTGAGCGGCGTCCAGGCGCACAAGTGGTCCGAGAACGGCTCCTCGGAACCGTCTGCCGACGGCCGTACCAGAACCGGCGGCTACGGCGGACCTCCGGGCGCCGCAGGACCCCAAGGCGGCTACGGCGCCCCGGGTACCAACAACGGACCAGGCGGAGCCCCAGGCATCGGCCCCAGCAGCGCCCCAGGCAACGGCCCGGGGACAGGAAACCGTCCAAACGGCTCGGGAACCACCGGAACGGTGACCAAGGTCGTCGGTAACACCCTGTACCTGCGCACCGCCTCCGGCGAGACCGTGAAGGTCAAGACCACCGGAACCACCAAGATCCGCATCGTCGAGGACGGCGGGCTACGCGACCTCGACGCGGGCACGGCCGTCACCGTCCAGGGCTCCCCAGGCCAGGACGGCTCCCTGACCGCGACCACCGTGAACGAGCGCTCCGGCCGTTGAATCGTCCAGGGCTCCCCAGGCCGGGACGGCCCCTGACCGCGACCACCGTGAACGAGCGCTCCGGCCGTTGCCCGGAGATCCCGGCAGAGCGATGAAAGAGGGAGATCTCAATGGGCAGCATGCGCGCGATGCGGATGCTCGGCATCCTGACCGCCGCCGGAACAATCCTGCTAAGCACAGCCTGCGGAAACGGCGGCACCGCCGCCGCAGGCCCGGACAAGACGGCCGTGGCCGATCCCATGGCCTCATTCCGCGCCTGCCTTGAGAAGCAGGGCGCAGATATCCCGGACGGCGGAAAGGCCCCCGGCGGCGCGCCACCAACTGGCCGCCCGCCGAACCGTCCGAGCGACTCCCCGACCGGTGGCCCAGGCAGTCCGCAAACCGGACGCCCGTCCAACGCCCCAACAAACGACTCCCCGACCGGCATCCGCCCCACAAGATCCGCAGCAGAGCAGAAGGCCATGCAAGCCTGCGCCTCCCTAGCCCCCCACCGAGGCACCGGCAAGAACCAAGGACCACCCCCCACCTCTCAGCCCACCAACAACTAACCCCCCAGACCACCCAGCCCCAGCCCAGCCCAGCCCTCCCGCAGGGTCCTGCCCCGGCCCCAGCCTGCCTTGGGACCGGCCAGTTGTAGTGCGGCCTAGCCGCAGACTGGCCGTCTCAGAGCCCTCGAACCGGTTCTTCTTAGGGGCCCGTCCCAGAGCAGTCTGGGGCAGGCCGGACCGGTCCGACCGGCCCGTCTAAGACGGACGGAGTGGCCCGTCTTCGAGTGGCCTGCTCCGACCGGTCTGTCTCAGCCCCGGCGTGGTCCGATGGGCGCGTCTGAGACCGGGCCGTATCAGACGGCCTGCCCCAGATCGGCCGGATCCAGCTGCGGCCTGTCTCAGAGCGGCCCGGTCCAGCCGAGGCCTGGGGCAGAGGGGACCGAGTTACGCGACGGTCTGACCGGCCTCGCGGAGTGAGTGCCGCGGGATCATCGCTTCCTGTGACGAGACCGTCCGGGCGGGTCAGGCCGTGGCGGGTGGGCTCTGTTGTGGTTTGCGCGGGATGGTGAGGACGGGGACCAAGGCCGCCACCAGGAACACCGCAGTCCACCAGAAGGTGTCGGTGAAGGCGTTCGCCAGGAGGGACAGTGTCTCTGCTGTGCGGTGTCCGGCTGCCTCGTCCAGGCTTCCGGACGCTCCGGGGATCTCGTGGCGGATCCCGATCTGCAGGATGACCGCCGTCACCGCCGTGCCGAACGAGCTGCCGATGCGGACCAGGATGTTCGCGCCTGTGGTCGCGGCGGGCACCGCTTCGCGGGGGAGGCCCTGGTAGGCCATCGCCATCAGGGGCGGCGCGATCATGCCGTGGCCGAGTCCGACGACGAGCATCGCGGCCATGATCGTGGCGCGTCCGGTGCCGGGGGAGAGGGTGGTGAGGGCCACCGTCCCGGCGAGGACGCAGAGGATGCCGCCGACCGCGAGCCATCGTCCGCCGAAACGGTCGCCGAGCCGTCCCGACACCGACATGGTGGCCATCGCGCCGACCCCCATCGGGGCCAGCAACCAGCCCGCGTCCAGAGCCGACTCCCCGCGGACGATTCCCGCGAACAGCGGAACGAGGATCATCAGGCCGAACATCGCGGCGCTGTAGAGGAAGAGCCCGCCGGTCGCGGCCGTGAAGGCCCGGGTGCCGAGACGGCGCAGGTCGATGAGGGCGCCGTCGGCCCTGCGGAACGCGTGGGCTGCGAACGCCGCGACGAGGACGCCGCCGGCGATCGCCGTGATGAGGAAGTGTCCCCCGGTCAGATCCGCCCCGTTTCCCGCCTCAGACAGCGCGTACACCAGGGCCGCCAGGCCGGGAGACAGAAGCAGCATGCCGATGACGTCCAGCCGGGCGTCCGTGCTGCGTTCACCGTCGCGCGGCAGCATCCTCAGGGCCGCGACCAGCGCCAGCGCGCAGAACGGGACGTTCACGAAGAACATCCACCGCCAGCTCAGGTTGTCGACGATCACGCCGCCGAGCAGCGGGCCCAGGATCGGGGCCAGCATCGCGGGCACGGAGACGATGCTCATCACGCGGCCCATCCGGTCGGGCCCGGCCTCCCGGACGAGCATCGTCTGCCCGACGGGCATCAGCATGCCGCCGCCGAACCCTTGCAGGACGCGGAACACGATCAATGAGGGCAACGACCAGGCGAGCCCGCACAGCAGCGACCCGCCGATGAACAGGCCGAGCGAGACGAGCCACATCGTCCGGGCCCCGAACCGCCGCACCGACCACGCGGTCAGCGGGATCGCCATCGAGAGGGCGAGGGTGTAGCCGGTCACGACCCACTGGATGGTCGCTAGGGAGGTGCCGAAGTCCCGGCCGAGGGCGGTGATCGCGACGTTGACGATCGTGCTGTCGAGGACCGTCATGATCGCGCCGAGCACCACGACGACCGCGATGTTGCGCAGGTGCGGATCGATGGGTGCCTTCTGGATGGACGGTGCGGTGCCTGCCGTGGTCATCCCCGTTCCCCCTCCAGTTTCCGTACGCCGTATCGGCAACACCATACAGCGTATCGCCAGCTCCGTACACCGTATCGATACGGCGTCTCGCGTACGATCTCTGGTGTGGCGGCAACACCGAGGTCAGGCGATGTGTGGACGCGTCCGCGCGGCGGGCGCAGGCCGAAGCTGACCCGCGAGGCGATCGTCGAAGCGGCGATCAGGCTGGCGGACGCGGAGGGCCTGGAGGCGGTGTCCATCCGCCGCATCGCGAGCGAGCTGGGCGTCCGGGCGATGAGCCTGTACACGCACATCGACGCGAAAGAGGACCTCCTCGACCTGATGTACGACGTGGTCGCCGAAGAGGTGCTGGTCCAGGGGGAGCTGCCGGACGGCTGGCGCGAGGCGCTGATCGAGATCGCCCGAAGGGAGCGCGAGGCCGGGCTGCGGCACCCGTGGATGCTGCAACTCGCGGGACGTTCCCCGCGCATCGGGCCCAACGGACTGCGCCACATCGAGCAGACCCTGGCCGCCGCCGCCCGCCTCACCGACGACCCGGAAGGCATGCTGGCCATCGTCAAGACGATCGACCACTACATGCTGGGCTTCATCACGATGGAGCGGCAGGCCGCCGATACCGCCCCGCAGCGCGTCCAAACGACCCCCTTGGAGCAGTCGTACGTACGGCTGCTGGTGGAACGAGGCGAGCTCCCGCACCTCAAGCCCTTCCTGGAGACGGGCTTCTACCGCAGTGACAGCTTCGAGCTGGGCCTCAAGTGGGTGCTGGACGGCATCGAACACGAATACCGACGGAAGTAGCCCTCGACCACCATGCCGACGTAGCGTAGGCGGCGGCGTACGTGCAGCTACGGCGAGACGGGGACCGGGTGCGGGCAGCGAAACTCATCAGCGTGGCCGCTGTGCTGGTTCTGGCGGCGGCCACCGGCTGCGACAGCGGGGACAGGAACACGAGCCAGGCCGCAAGCGTCCCCACGGGCCTGGGGCAGTTCTATGGCCAGAAACCGTCCTGGAAGGGCTGTCGCAACGGGTTCGAGTGCGCGACCGTACAGGTCCCCTTGGACTACACCAAGCCGTCCGGCGAGAAGGTCGGCATCTCGCTCATCCGGCTCCCGGCCGAAGACAAGTCCGAGCGGATCGGTTCACTGCTCACCAACCCTGGGGGTCCCGGCGGTTCCGGGGTCGACTTCGTTCGCCAGGCCGCCCGCACCTTCGGGAACGACCTGCGCCGGCGATTCGACATCGTCGGCTTCGACCCGCGCGGGGTGGCGTCCAGCGCGCCCGTCCGCTGTAACACCGGACCCCAGCTGGACGAGTTCTTCGCCACCGACGCGTCCCCAGACGACCCGAACGAGACCAACCAGCTAGGCGGCGCAAGCAAGGCCTTCGCGCAGCGTTGCAAGGCCAAGGCCGACTCGGAGCTTCCCTACGTCGGCACGGTCAACGCCGCCCGCGACATGGACGTCCTGCGCGCCGCCTTGGGCGACCAGAAGCTCACCTACTACGGCGCCTCCTACGGCACGTACCTGGGCGCCTTCTACGCCGAGCAGTTCCCCAAGAACGTCCGCGCCCTCGTCCTGGACGGCGCCGTCGATCCGAAGCTGTCGTCCACCGACCTCCTGATCGAGCAGGCCAAGGGCTTCGAGACCGCTCTCCGTGCCTTCGCCGACGACTGCGTGAAGTCGGGCGGCTGCGCCTTCGGCAACACCCCGGACGCGGTCATCGGCCAGGTTTCCTCCTTCCTCGCGTCCACGGACAAGAAGCCCCTCAGCAACACGCGCGACTCCCGCAAGGTCACCGAGTCCCTGGCCGTGATGGGCATCGCCCGGGCCCTCTACGTCAAGGAGTACTGGCCCGTTCTGCGCCAGGCGCTCACCCAGGCGACGCAGAAGGGCGACGGCACTCTTCTCCTAGCTCTCGCGGACGAGATGGTCGAACGCAAGGCCAACGGCACCTACAGCAACCAGACCGACGCCAACATGGCCGTCAACTGCGTCGACAAGCCCAACCCGCCGGACCTCGCCGCCTACGGCAAGGCAGCCGCCCAAGCCAAGAAGGTCGCTCCCCGCTTCGGACCGTTCGTCGTCTGGGGCGGCCTACCGTGCGTCTACTGGTCCGCCCAGACCGAACAAGCACCCCAACCCATCACCGCCAAGGGCGCCGCCCCCATCGTCGTCATCGGAACCATCCGCGACCCCGCGACGCCCTACAAGTGGGCCCAGAGCCTGGCCGGCCAGCTCTCCAGCGGCGTCCTCCTCACCTTCGACGGCGACGGCCACACCGCCTACCTCCAAGGCAACTCCTGTATCACCAAGGCCACCGACGACTACCTGATCAGCGCCGACCCGCCCAAGAACGGGACCACCTGCCGCTGAATAACCGGTGCGCACCCACCCCCCAACACCCGGTAGACTGCTTCCGCCATGCCTCGCATGGCACGCCGCCTTAGCTCAGTCGGCAGAGCGATTCACTCGTAATGAATAGGTCATCGGTTCGATTCCGATAGGCGGCTCCACCTCAGAGGCCCCTTCCGATCCCGGAAGGGGCCTCTGCGCTTACAGCGGTGCCTCGACCGCTCCCTTCATGCCCCGCGCGAACACGTCCGCCGCAGCCACCTCGGCCGAGCGAACGACGTGCGCGTAGACCCGAAGCGTGATGGCCGGGTCAGCGTGCCCGAGCCGAGCGGCGACGATGTGGACGGGCACACCCGCCAGAGGAAGGGTCGTCGCGTGGAGGTGGCGCGAACCATGAGCGCGAGCATGGCCGCCACGCGAACCTGACGCGACCGTCGTGAGCAGAGTTGCCGCAGGACGTGGCGAAGTTCGAGGACTTGAGTGTGGGGTGCGGTGTCGGGCAGGCGCGTCCCTTCTGGGAGCCGTTGTAAGCGCCGGTTCGATACGATCTCACCGGATTCGGGGGATGAAGAGGTCTCGCTCATGTTCAGGCTGTTCCGCCGGCGACGTACGGACGAACTCGTCCTCATCGACGCCGAAATCACGGCCCTCGGCGAGGCGCTGGCGCGGCACCCCTTCGTACCCGAGCAGCACGCCGCGGACGCCGATCTCCTGACGGACTACTCGCGGGCGCTCGATGCCTATGAGCAGGCCAAGAGGGCCTTCGTCGGAGACCGCGACCGCGCGGACGCCGCGGATGTGCTGATCGCGCTGGACGAGGGCCGCCACGCGCTCGCCTGCGTCGACGCCCGCCTCGCGGGCCACCCTGCGCCGCCCCGCCGTCCCCTGTGCTTCTTCGACCCGCGCCACGGCACGTCCGTCGACCGTCTCTCCTGGACCCCCGAGGGGGGCGTCACCCGGATCATCGACGTGTGCGCCGCGGACGGGGTGAGGATCAACGAGGGCATGCCACCCATCGCGACCGGCCGACGCCCGCCACCGCCGCCCGAGCCGCGCGCATCCGCGCCCAGTTCTCGACCGCGCGGGTCTCGGGCCCCAGCCCCTGCGCCGCGCGCTCCTGGAGAACCCGCGCCCTATAAGACGTGCCCGCCGGGCGTACGCAAGAGCCAGCGAGTTCAGGGAAGGGGAGCCAGGGAGCACAAGTTTCCTTATCGTGAACCACGCGTCCCGCAGGTGCTGGTCGTCCGCCTCCACGGCGGCGAGCGGAAAAGCGTGGTCAAGCTCGTCGAAGCGGGAGACGTACGGGTTCTGCTTCGAGTTCGAGGGCACCGAAGCCGTGTTGTGGCGCCGCTCCCTGTACGTGAGGACAAGCACGTCCACCTGCGGATCGAGACAATGGGGCGGTGGTCCGCGTGGCTGCAGCGCTTCGACACCGTCCCGGCGGCCCGCGACCACATCTCCTCGCGCGGCTCCTTCGTCTTCCGCTACATGGGAGGCCCCGCGATCGTCCAGATGACGCACGCCGAGCACGGCGACTTCTCTCTCACGGAACTCACGACGGACTTCGAGCAGGGCCAGCGGGTTCTGTCCGGCAAGGGTGCCACCTACGCCGAAGCCCACCTGTCAGGCTCGACCTACCTGCATGTGCGAGCCGAAGGCGACTGGAGGATCAGGTTCACCCCTCTGTGAGAAGGGGCGAGAGTTGTCCGTTGCGATGAGTCAGGGCCGGAACTCGGCCACGATGGCGTGAGGGGTCGCAAGAATCGGCCGCGCGTGCCCATGTCGCACCTCGGCCTGCGCGACCCCCGACCTCGGCCCTTCCCTCGCCCTCTAGCCCGTGCTCGGGTACGAGCTGGTCGTGATTGCAGACGTCCAGTGTGGGGGGCTGGCGCTAGACGGCGGCTGACCTGGGGTCGGGGCTCCGGACGTCGTGGCTGACGGATCCCGACGGCTACCGGATCGAGCTCGTGCAGTGGCCGCCCGGCCATCCGGCAGGCATGACGAGCGCGGATTTCGTCTGACGAGACGGCGCAACAGGAGCAAGGTTCTGAATAATGCCTTGCCCTGTGCCTGCTGAGACGGCCTGGAGACCGGAGCCGCACTACCCTTCGGCGGATGCATAACCCTCCGGGCCAGGTGCCCGCGCCTCTCGATGGTCCAGGCGTTGAGGTGACAGACGCCCGCGAGCTCTTGCTCGGATACTTGGAGTGGTATCGCGAAGCGCTGATGCGCAAGCTTTCCGGGCTCTCGGACGAGCAGCTCCGCGAGCCGGTCGAGCCGTTGGGGTGGTCACCGCTCGGCCTGGTGCAGCACCTGGGTTGGGTCGAACGCCGGTGGATGCGTTGGGGATTCGCCGCCGAAGACGTTCTCGCCTACCCGCCCGGTGGCGACGAGGCTGAATGGACCGTCCCTGCTGACCGGGCCACCGCCCAGGTCATGGACGCTTATCGGTTGGAGGTCTCGCATACGCGCGCTCTTTTGGACGGTGCCGCACTGAACGACCGAGCTCGTCTGGGTGGTCGTTTCCGGACGTCCGAACAAGCTCCCTCCCTCGGCAGGATCCTCTTCCACCTGCTCCAGGAGTACGCGCGCCATGTCGGCCACCTCGACGTCGCCCGCGAGCTGTTGGACGGGACGACCGGCGAGTAGCTGCCGATCAGCGCAGCTGGCGACAGCGGAGGGTGTGCGCCTGACAGAGTCCACGATCGCCAGAGGTCTCCGAAGTATTCGAGCCCGTCACAGCGGCCGCGGTTGAACGTCCCGGGTCAGTCGGTCAGGTGCTCGGCGAGGATCTTCAGGTGGGTGTCGCGGGCGTCGGCGTGGCAGCGGCGGCCGGCGTCGGTGATCTCCACGAAGACGCCGCGGCGGTCGGCCTCGCAGAGCCCGCGCTGGACGTAGCCGTGCTTCTCCAGACGGGCGACCGTCCGGGACAGGGCGCTCTGGCTGAGGTACATGGCCGCGGCGATGTCCTGCATGCGACGCTTCTCACAGTTCTGATCCACCAGGCGGTCGAGCGTCTCGTACTCGCTCATGCTCAGGCCGTGGACGTCCTGAAGGGCGCGGTCCAGAGCGCACGCGACCGTGTTGTAGCAGGTCGCCAGCTTGCGCCAGCGGTCGACCAGGACTGACTCCGCCTCCATGCCGCGCATCTTACCATGCAGGCGCATCAGATGCACAGGCATTAAATTCGCCGGAACTTTGTGCGTGGACATTTGATGCATGTGCATGTACTGTCCCTCGACGTGACTATCACCGAGACCTCACCCGACTCCGCTGTCCGGGGGCCGGGCGCCGTGGGCGCGCCGGCCGAACAGACCTGGACTCCCCGGCTGTGGGGAGTCCTCGCCGTCCTGTGCGCCGTGTTGTTCCTCGACGGACTCGACGTCTCGATGGTGGGCGTCGCGCTGCCGTCGATCGGCGCTGAACTGGGCCTTTCGACCACCTCACTGCAGTGGATCGTCAACGGCTACGTTCTCGGCTACGGCGGGCTGCTCCTGCTCGGCGGGCGCACCGCCGACCTTCTCGGCCGCCGCCGCGTGTTCCTCGCCGCTCTCGCCGTGTTCGCCGTGGCGTCGCTGGTTGGCGGTCTCGTCAACGACGGCACGCTGCTGATCGCCACGCGGTTCGTGAAGGGGCTGGCCGCCGCGTTCACCGCGCCGACCGCCCTGTCCATCCTGACCACCACCTTCCACGAGGGCCCGGCGCGCAACCGCGCGCTGTCGGTGTTCTCCGTTTTCGGGGCGAGCGGCTACTCGTCCGGGTTGATCCTCGGCGGGTTGCTGACCAGCTTCGGGTGGCGCTGGACGTTCCTGACGCCCGTTCCGCTCGCCGTCCTCGCCCTTGTCGCCGGCATCGCGCTGATCCCGCGGGACCGGTCGGCGGCCGAAGGAGGGCACGACATCCTCGGTGCCCTGACGCTCACCGGGGGCATGCTGCTCGCGGTCTACACCGTGGTCTCGGCGCCCGAGCGCGGCTGGCTCGACCCGGTCACCCTGGGTTCCGTCGCCGTCGCGGCGGCCCTGCTGATCGCGTTCTTCGTCACCGAGAACAAGGTGCGCCACCCTCTGATCCGGCTCGGCATCCTGCGGATCGGCTCGATCGTCCGGGCCAACCTGAGCATCGTCGCGCTGTTCGGCTCGTACCTGAGCTTCCAGTTCATGATGACGCTCTACCTGCAGGACGTGCTGCGCTGGTCGCCGCTGAAGATGGCCCTCGCCCTGCTGCCGGCCGGGCTCCTCGTGGCGTTCGGCTCGCCGTTCGTCGGGCGCCTGATCGACCGCTACGGGACGCCGCGCCTGATCATCAGCTCGATGACCTCCCTGAGCCTCGGCTACGCCTGGTTCCTGGCCACCGCCGGCAACGCTCCGCACTACGTGTTCACGATCCTGCCCACGATGCTGCTGCTGGGCGGCGGGTTCGCGTTCGGCTTCAGCTCGATCATGGCGCAGGCCACGGACGGGATCGACGACTCCGAGCAGGGGCTGGCCTCGGGCCTCGTCCAGACCTCGGGCCAGGTCGGCGCCGCCCTGGTCCTGGCCCTGGTCACCGCCCTGGTCGCGGGCGGTACGGCCGCCGGCGGCGACGGATTCGGCGAGTTCCACCCCGGAGTCAACCTGGTCAGCGCCGTCGCCGTGATCGGTCTGGCCCTGAACCTGATCCCGCTCCTCCGCCGCTACCGCCCGAAGCACACCTGACCGCCCTCCGCCACTGTGGGCCGGGCCGCGCAACCCACCGCGCGCCCCGGCCCACACCTTTCCCCGACGGCCCCTCAAGCCTCCCCGCCCCCGGCAGCGCCCGCGCACCGGGGGCGTCTGTGCGTGAACGGCGGTCGAGCGCCCGGCGGGAGCTGCGCACCTAGGGGAAAGTGCGCGTTTAGCGGGGTGTGTGTGCCTGGCGGGGTTTGCGGACTCGGGGGCGTTGGCGGGTCTGGGAGCGACTGTGCTCCTGGGGGATTAGCGCTGTCGCTGAATCTGTGACGTTCCTGGGTGCTTGATGTGCCGTTAGGTGTGGGGAACCTAGGCGAAGCGCTGCGGCTGGATGGGGTGCGGTGGCGTGGGTGGGTGCTGGTGTGGAGTGCCGCGTTGTTTGCGGCGTGCGGTGTGGCGGGGGCGTCTCCTGTTGGAGGCGCCCCCGCCTTGGGTTAGCCGGGACGTTTCCAGAAGGGGCGGCGGGGCGGGGATTCGCCGGTGAAGTCGGCTAGGACCTGGAGGGCCTGGGTCCACTGGTCGTTGACAGTGGGCTGGTCGGCGGTGGGCCGGAGGCGGTGGAGGTCATCGCGAAGGTCGGCGAGGGGTTTGGTGTCCAAGGAAAGGGTCTGCATTCGCTGGACGATCGACTCCAGGATGGGGAGAAGCTCGCTCAGCAGGTGCTGGACGCGCTCTTCCCGAGTGTCGGGGACCTGGCGGAGGCGACCCAGGACGTTGGCCAGTTCCTGCTGGAATCCGGCGAGGGGTGAGGGCGCAGGGCCTGCCGCTCGTCGGGCGCGGCGGGCGGGGCGGCCGAAGGAGCGGGCTGGGGGCGGGGGCGGCGCGCCGTAGCCGGCCGGGGCGCCTTGCGGCATCGGGGGCGGGCTCGTGGGGGCGGCCGGCATGGGCGCCGAAGGCATGGCGGGGGGAGGGGGAGCTCCGCCTGCCGGCGGGGCGGCGCCTTCCATTCCCACGGAGAAGGCGGCCGGGGCCATTCGCGGGGCGGCCATCGGTGCGGCTCCCGCCCAGCCGCGGGGCATCTCCACCGGCTGAACGACCTGGTGCGGAGCGTCGCCTTCGGTCGCGACCCGGCTGTCCACGGCGACGAACGCGGTGAAGCGGCACAGGACGCCGAACCGGAGGGAGGTCGAGATGATGCGCTGTTCCAGGTCACCGGCGCCGCCGACCGTGTAGCGGTCTTCTAGGTCGCGCAGGTGCGCGCGGGCCCAGATCGATCGGGCGGCCGAGTTCTTGGCGACGACCCCCGTGGCGTGCTGCTCCCAGGTCGTGCCGTCGGACGCCGTCCCCCGCACGGAGAGGGCGCCGGAAGCCGCGCCGCGGAACCTGCCCGCGATCTGGAGCGGCACGCCGGGGAACAGGGCGCCCAGCCGGGTGGGTGCCACGCTGCCCGGGACGATCTCCAGCCCGTCGGCGTGAAGGGAGAGACCGGTGGCCACGGGGGCGGCGATCTGGTGGTGGATGTGCTCCATCGCTTCGTCGAGGCGGTCTTCGGACTCCACCAGTTCGCAGCGGCCCTGGCCGATCGAGGCGACGCGGTTCAGGAATCCGGCGTTGACGGCCTGGTCGATGCCGACCGTGTGCACGCGGATGTCGTGCAGGCGCGGTTCGAGGTGGGCGAGGAGCTGGTCCTCGTTGCCGACCTGGCCGTCGGTGATGAGGACGAGGACCCGGTCGCGGGCGGGGTCGGTGAGCAGGCGGCAGCCCTCGTCGAGCGGGGTGAGCATCTCCGTGCCGCCCCGCGCGCCCAGCGCCGCGAGGTGCTCGACGGCGCGGAACCGGTTGCGGTCGGTGCCGTCGACCAGTCTGGAGCCGAGGTCGCGCGGGCGCTCGATGACGCTGTCGAAGGACAGGACGGCGAACCTGTCTTCGGCGCGGAGGGTGTCGACGATGCGGGCGGCGGCGCGGCGGGCGGCGACCATCTTCCAGCCGTGCATGCTGCCGGAACGGTCGAGGACGAGCACCACGTCGCGTGGCCGGGGCCTCACCTCCCCGGAAGGCAGGACCGTGAGGCTGAACGTTCCTTCCTCGCCGGACTCGTCGGGGATGAGGGAGAGGGCCGCGCTTTCGTGGGGGGCGAAGTCGAGGCGGAGGATGAAATCGCGGTCGAGTCGCTCGCCCGGTAGCAGGCGTACGGTCATCCGTTCGCCGTCGCCTGCCTCGGCGACCACGTGCAACGCCGACCGGATCTCGGTGAGGGGAAGCCCCGCCGGATCGATGTCGACGGTGACGGCCAGGCGAACCGGGTTGGGGAAGTGGGGCAGCAGGACGGGCGGACTGATCCGGGACGCGTCCGGCACGGCGTCGGTGTCGTCGGCGGTGCCGGAGCCTGCGCGCTCGCCGTCGAGCGGAGCGCCGGGGATGTAGCGGGGCGCGACGACGAGGGGGAAGCGGAACGTCGCGCTGGACGCCGACTCGTGCGGCAGCGGCTGGTCGAGGGAGAGCCTGATCGTGACTCGCTCACCCGGCAGGATGTTTCCCACCCGCATGGTGAACACGTCCGGGCGGTCTTCTTCCGCTATGGCCGCGCGTTGACCCGCGGCCATAGCGGTGTCGTAGTCATGCCGCGCCTGGCCGCGCTCTTTCAGCTTCCCTTCGATGACCCTGTCCGCGGCCTCCATGCGCATCGCGGTGACGGCGGCGCGGTCGGGCAGAGGGAAGATGTAGGTGGCCTCGAGCGGCTCGTCGAAGGGGTTGCGGAAGCCTTGGACGACCTCGATGCCCGCGGCGAGGCCGGTGATGGACGCGTGCACGTCCACGGAGTCGAGCGGCAGGTTTCCCCTGCCGGTGCTGAGCGCGCCGAGCCCGTGGTCGGGTACCGGCGGCGCGGGCTCGGGTAGCGGCAGGATACGCACGGTCACTGGATCCTCCGGGGTGGGTCGGCGGGCTGGAAGTCGGGGCTTTCGGCGGGGGGCCGTGCCGGGGCGAGCAGGCCGCGGCGGCGTAGTTCGTCGAGAAGCGGACGCGCGGCCGCCTCGATGGCGGCGACGTCGTCGCCGTTCAGGTCAGGGACCTCCAGAAGCACGGTGAGGCCGGGCGCGAGACGGACGCCCTGGACGAGAGCGGGGCGGGGTTCGCCATAGCCGCTGACATCGACGTTCGGCCGGAATGACACATCGGGGCGCGTGCTCCAGAAGTTGCCTCTCTCGCCGCCCGCCGCGCTCGGGCGGGCTGGGGGCGGCATGCCCTGGCCCTCCGGTCTTGCCGCGGAGTCGCGGTGGGGAGCCTGATCTGCGTCCCGAATGGCCGGGGCGTTCGAGCCGAGGGGGCCGGATGCTCCGGAGGAAGGGGCGGGCGCCGGCAGGTCGGCCGACGGAGGGGGAACTGCGGCGATCTTGGCGAGTTCCGCGTCGGTCGCGGCGGCGAGTTCGATCTGGATCTCGGCGATGGAGCGGCCCGAGGCCTGTCGCCGCTTCACCGCGACGAGCTGGAGGAGATGGCGGGGCCCGTACAAGGCGGTGCGACCGCGGCGGCCGAGGGGAGGGTCGATCAGGCCGATCGTGGTGTACCAGCGGATCAGCCGCTCGTTGGGCAGGTCGCGCACCCGGCCGCTGACCTGTGCGGACGCGCCCGCCGCGAGAGCCGCGGCGGCATGGTCCGCCAGTTCGGCGATCGTCCAGGTGTCGTCGTCCATAGCTTGATGATGACACTGTCACGATGACAGTGTCAATCGCGATCGAGGAGAGCGGTGCTGCACCGGCCCTCCCGGACGCTGCTCGGGTATGCCGACTCCCGGACGACTCGGGCTCGGTCTCGTGGCGGGCGCCGTCGCCGAACGTTGAATTGGACGTGCGTCGGGCATGCTCGGAGACGAAGCCGTGGCCGAATTGCCCTTTGAGGCGTCATAGTGGCGACATTCGTTGCCTGGCTCACCGTTTGGTTAGGCATTTATGGCCGTGGCCGGAAGTGCAGCCTCGCCGATTGTAGAAATGGTCGCTCCGGAGCCGAGGTCCGAAATGTCCGGGTGTCACCCTCGGTGGCCTTCCGGTCGCTCATCGGGGCGACGTCCTGGTCATACGAACTCGGTGAACCTTGCAGTATCTCGGACGAAGCGCCCAAAGTCTATTAATAGCGACATGGTGTCCAATAGATCTGTTTATGGGGTAAGAGTGCTGTTCGGTATTGGGATGTGATCTCTTGAATTTGCTGGTAACGAGCGTCCGCAGCCTTTACCTTTTCTGGCATGAGCGACCATCTCCTGGTCGAGACGCTGCGCGAGCGCGACCCCGGCGCCCCGGCCGCGGTCTACGACGCCTACGCCGAGAAGCTCTACGCGTACTGCTGGTTTCAGCTGAGGGGACGCGACGCGGCACAGGTCGCCCTGCGGGACACCTTCATCGTGGCCGAGGCGCACATAGGCGAGCTGCGGGAACGCGACCGGTTCGGACCATGGCTCTATGCCATCGCCAGGTTGGAGTGCGCCCGCCGCATGCCGTCCAGGCACCAGGTGCCGGACGTGCCGGTCGCCAGTCACGACCAGGAGGACGTCGACCAGCGCCTCACGGCGTGGCATGCGGTGATGTCGCTGCCACCTCTCTCGCGAGAGATCCTGGAGCTGCGCGTCAGGCGCCAGTTGTCGGTACCCGACCTTGCCGCCGTGTTCGGGTTGTCGGCGAGGGACGCGCAGATGGCACTCGACGACGCGCACGGCGCACTCGAAGCGGCTTTGACCGCGGAGATACTCACGAACGAGGGCCCCTACGATTGCCCCGAGAGGGCTCTCCTCCTCCGTGAGCGGCATGGTGAGCTCACCTACGACATCAGCAAGCGGCTGATGGAGCACGCGCGAGAGTGTTCCGCCTGTGGGGCTCTCCGTCCCCGAACCCTGTCGGCCGCCAAGGTCTTCGGGCTGCTCCCGGAGGCGGAGCCCGCGCCGGAGATGCGGCTCAGGGTGATGAGTTGCTTCCTGGATCCGGAGCTGGTCGGCTACAGGCTCTTCGTGGCCACGCGTGTCACGGATTTCAGGTCCGATGGATTTCCCCTCCAGACCGCCTTCGGGCGTCCCGAACGGGTGGCTCGCCAGGGCCGGCGCTGGCGGTTCGGCCGCACCCGTAGGACCGCCAAGGAGGACGGGGCGACCGGGCTCTACGCACAGGTCGGTCGTGCCTCTGCCGTGCTCATGGCCGTCGCGCTCCTGTCGGCGTCCGGGGTCGCGTCCATGTACGTCGTCAGTGCCCAGCGTGAGAACAGGGACGAACACGCCGGCCCGCGTCCGACGGCGGTTCCCGGCGCCTCCCAGAGGCCCGGATCCAGGCAGCAGATGCCTGCGCGTCCACGTGCTTCCGACACCCTCGACGCCGTCCCCTCGGCCCCGTTTCCCTTGGGCGCGCGCAACTCGTCCGCTCCGCCGCCCGCTCTCTTAGGCATGTCGTCGCTGCTGGCGTTCTCGGATGGGTCCCCGAAGTCCGCGGCCGCAGGCGCGCTCGTGGTCTCACCCTTATTCCTGGACCTGGCCGGAGGAGCGAACGGCTCCATAGAGTTATGGGCAGAGGGCAACCCAGTGGCCTGGAAGGCGAGGAGCCGAGGCCCTCTCGCAGTCAGTCCGGCTTATGGGCATCTTGCAGCCGGGCACAGCGTAACGGTCCATGTGCACGTCTCACGAGGGCAGAAGTCCCACGGAGAAAGCACAGTCACCTTCCGACCCGGCGGGCCTCTGGTCCACGTCACATGGCGGCCTGCGCTCAGCACCTGACGCCCGGCGACTGACCTTCCTCCGTTGCGGACGGCCACCGCGTGGCGTTTCTACCTGCCTTTTCCCGAGTCAACTACGCTTCGTAGCTGATCATTTGCGCTAGGCGGTAACGCGGGCGGGGAGGACGTGATCATGGCACCTGGCGCACCCGAGCTACGTCGCCGTCGCGTGACCCTGCCTTCCGCCGGCAGGGCACTGCGGTTGGTCACTCTCACCTCCGGCTTCGCGATCGGCATGAGCGTGCTGGTGCCGGGCGCGTCCGCCCGTCCGTCCGACCCGCCCGGCCCTAGCGCGAAGGACGTCGAACGGAGCGAACGCGACGTCAGGGAGCAGGCGGCCGAGGTCGGGCGGACGAAGGCCATGCTCGCCCAGGCCGACGGCGAACTCGACAGGCTCGCCGTCACCGCAGAGGCCGCCGTGGAGCGCTACAACGGGGAACTCGTGCAACTGCGGCGCGCGCAGGAGACGTACAGGGACGTCCAAGGGAGGCTCGCCGAGGCGGACCGGAGAGTGGAGCAGGCCAGAGCCGAACTGGCGACGTTCGCCGCGCAGGTCTACCAGGACAACACCGGCTACGACCCGATGTCCTCGGCGGTCGCGGGGGAAGGCGGGCCCCAAGGCTTCATGGACCGCGCGGGCATGGTGAAGATGCTCGCCGAACGACGGACCGCCATGTTCCGCCGGGTCGAGGCCTCCAAGACGGTTGCGGACGTCTTCCGCCGCCAGGCGAAGACCGCGCTGGACGAGCAAGGCGCAGCCACGAGGCGCGCCGACGAGGCCAAACGGCTCGCACAGGACGCTGTGGCCACCCAACAGGAGGCCGTCCAGCGCATCGAGACGGATAAGCGCCGTCTGGAACACAAGCTTGGTAAGGCCCAGGCGCATGCTGCGGAAGTCAAGCGCGCGCGGGAACGTGCGCGGGAACGAGCGCGGGAGAAGGCGCAGACGCGCAAGTTCCGTTCGGATTTCCCCGTTCCGAAGGAGGTGCCACCAGAGGCGCGCGGTGCCATCGCGGTCGAGGCGGCGCTCAAGTGGCTCGGCACGCCCTACTCCTGGGGCGGGGGCGACATGGACGGGCCGACCTACGGCATCGATCAGGGTGCCGGGACGGTCGGCTTCGACTGCTCAGGCCTGACCATGTACGCGTGGAACAAGGCGGGTGTGCGGCTCGACCACTGGACGGGCACCCAGTGGACGTCCGGACCGCACATTCCCATCAGCAGACTGCGCGCAGGTGACCTGGTCTTCTTCGCGACCAATCGCTCCGACCCCACCACGATCCACCACGTCGGGCTCTACCTCAGCGATGGACGCATGGTGGAAGCGCCCTACACCGGTGCACGGGTGCGCATAGCGAGCATCCACCGGCACGACCTGATCGGGGCCATACGCCCTGCGGGCTGATAGAGCCCAACCCCCGTACAAAGCGAGAACCCTTCTGCAGGAGTCCTACAGAAGGGTTCGTCGCGAGCGTCGCGTGGGCGGCAGGGAGCGGGTCGGTGCCGTCCGCGACTCCGCACGGCCCGGCCGGCCGCACGGGCCGGAGACGGCTCAGTGGCCGCCCTGGTCGGAGGCGCGCTTGAAGGAACGCTCGATCTCCTGCTCGGCCTCCACGCGGCCCACCCAGCTGGCGCCTTCGACGGACTTGCCGGGCTCCAGGTCCTTGTAGACCTCGAAGAAGTGCTGGATCTCCAGCCGGTCGAACTCGGCGACGTGGTGGATGTCGCGCAGGTGCTCCATGCGGGGGTCGGTGGCGGGGACGCACAGGACCTTGTCGTCGCCGCCGGCCTCGTCGGTCATGCGGAACATGCCCACGGCGCGGCAGCGGATGAGGCAGCCGGGGAACGTCGGTTCCTGGAGCAGGACGAGGGCGTCCAGGGGGTCGCCGTCCTCGCCGAGGGTGTCCTCGACGAAGCCGTAGTCGGCCGGATACTGCGTGGAGGTGAAGAGCATGCGGTCGAGCCGGATGCGGCCGCTCTCGTGGTCCACCTCGTACTTGTTCCGCTGACCCTTCGGGATCTCAATCGTGACGTCGAAATCCAAGATGTCCTCCGCTCCCTGCGCGCTCGCAGTGAATAGTCTTTCGGGAGCCTGTGGGCGAGGCCGGCACCACAGGTGAGTGTTCCCCTGTATAAGGATGTCGCACGTTGGTGAGTGCTGAGTGGGAGAGGGGCGGTCACGTGCCTGGACGGGGCCGGGCCCTCGCAGTCCTGTCGCTGTCCCTCCTTAACGTTTTCGCCGTCGCCGCAGGTCTGGCAGTGGTGAAACTCACACCCGACCGCCGCCTGTCGCCGCAACCGCCCAGCGTGGCGGCGCGCGACCTGGTGCGGATCGCGCCGTCGTCCGCCGCGATCCCCGCCGCGGAGCCCGGGTCGGGCCGTCCGCCCGACCCGTCCGCCCTGGCGGGGCGGCTGTCCGCGCTGATCGGGGGACCGCAGGCGAAGATAAACGCGGTGGTCGTCGACGCGGAGACCCGGCGGCCGCTGTACGAGCTGCGCGCCGGGCAGCCCGCCACCCCGGCCTCGACGACGAAGCTGGCGACGTCGGTGGCGGCGCTGGCCTCGGCCGGGCCGGGCCACCGGATCACCACCCGGGTCGTGCGCGGCGCCGGCGACGGGATCATTCTGGTCGGAGGCGGGGATCCTACCCTGACGGCGTTGCCGCCGCGTGCCGGAGCCGACCACCCGCCCTATGCGTCGCTTGCGGATCTGGCCCGCCAGACGGCCACGGCCCTGAAGGCGTCTGGCGCGGGCCAGGTGCGCGTGGACTACGACTCGTCCGCCTACCAGGGGCCTCGTACGGCTGCGGGTTGGAAACCCAACTATCTGCCCGACGGCGAGGTGGCGCCCGTCAGCGCCTTGACCGTCGATGAGGGACGTGTAGCGCCATCGGACCCGTCCAGCAAGACACGGGTTTCGGACCCGCCTTCCGCTGCGGCCAGGGAGTTCGCGCGCCTGCTGTCCAAGAACGGGGTCAGTGCCAGGGCCGGTCGTTCGACCATCGCTGGTAAGGGGGCTGCGCAACTCGGCGCCGTCCAGTCGCCGCCGTTGTCCGCGCTCGTGGAGCATCTGCTGACCGACAGCGACAACGACGTGGCCGAGGCGGTGGCCCGCCAGGTGGCCATCAATCTGGGACGTCCCGCGACATTCGCCGATGCCGCGCAGGCCGTCCGGCAGGTTCTCGCCGGGTTGGGCGTGGCCGAGGGAGTCTCGGTCAACGACGGCAGTGGGTTGTCGCCGCTCAACCGCATTTCGCCCATCGCGCTGGCCCGGATCGTCTCTCTCGCCGCGGGCGGGGACCACCCGAAGCTGCGCCCGGTCATCACCGGCCTGCCCATCGCAGGGTTCTCCGGGACGTTGAGCCCGCCCCGCTACACCGTCACGGCCAGCCAGGGGGGCGCGGGGATGGTGCGCGCCAAGACCGGCACCTTGGCGGGCGTCAGCACCCTGGCCGGACTCGCCTACGACGCGGACGGGCGCCTGCTCGCCTTCGCGTTCATGGCAGGAGATGGCAAGGGACCGGTCGACCCAGGCAAGCTCGACCAGCTCGCCGCAGCGGTGGCCACCTGCGGATGCGGCTGATCTGAGACCCCACACCCGAGCCACGGCGCGGGTGTGGGGGCGCCCGTACGGGAGATAACCAGAACGGTTGTTCGTTGAACGACCAAGCAGGGCGCTCCGGCGCCGCGTTCCGAACGTACGGTGGTGACATGAGCGCCTCAATGATCGACTGGAACCTGGCGGTCCAGGCCGGCACCCGGCTCGTCAGGCCCGGGCCGCAGGTCACCCATGCCGAGGCCCGTGAGGTCGTCAAGGAGCTGCGCGACCTGTCGAAGATCGCCCACGGGCACGTCCGGGACTTCACCGGGATGGCGTCCGAGCTCGACCCCGACCCTGCGACGATCGTGGACAGGCCCGGCTGGATCCGTGCCAACGTGGACGGTTTCCGGGTGGTGCTGGAGCCGCTCATGGAGCAGATGTCCGCGAAGGGGAACGGCGGCCCCCTCGGTGGGGCGGGCAACGTCGTCGTCCAGGCGGTCGGTTCTCGCGTCACGGGTATGCAGGTGGGCGCGATCCTGGCATACATGGCGAGCCGCGTCCTGGGGCAGTACGAGCTGTTCCTGCCGCCGGACCCGTCCGGGCGTGCGCCGACAGGGCGGTTGACTTTGGTCGCGCCCAACATCGTCCATGTGGAGCAGGAGCTTGGTGTGGAGTCGCGTGACTTCCGCCTCTGGGTCTGCCTGCACGAGGAGACGCACCGCGCTCAGTTCACCGGCGTCCCCTGGCTGCGCGAGTACGTCCAGGACCAGATGACCAAGTTCCTCCTCGCGTCCGACCTCGACCCCGGCATGATGCTGGACCGCATCCGGGACGCGGCCGAGGCCGTCGCCGACGCCGTGCGCGGCGGTGACTCCAACCTCATCGACGCGATCCAGACGCCTGAGCAGCGGGAGATCCTCGACCGCCTCACGGCCGTGATGACGCTTGTCGAAGGGCACGGCGACTACGTCATGGACGCCGTGGGCCCCGAGGTGGTGCCGTCCGTCCAGCAGATCCGGTCGCGTTTCCAGGGACGGCGTTCGGGCGGCTCCAAGCTCGACAAGACGATCCGGCGCCTGCTCGGCATCGACCTGAAGATGAAGCAGTACGCGGAGGGGTCGCGGTTCGTGCGGAGGGTCGTCACCGAGGTCGGAATGAGCGGCTTCAACCAGGTCTGGCAGTCGCCGGAGACGCTCCCGAGCCACGACGAGATCAAGGAACCCACGCTGTGGATGAGCAGGGTCGTCGGCACACGCGCCATCGATGCTCCGCCGAAGGCCAACGAGGCCTGACCCACAGCGACCCTGAGGCTTTGCCTGCCTTGGGCGTGCGACGCCGTGTGATGGTAGACGTTTGCCATGGGCCCTGATCCGGCTGTGGCAGCGGTGCGTCTCGCGGTGCGCCGGGTGCTCGCCGACGTGCCTGAGGGCGCGATGGTGCTGGCCGCGTGCAGCGGGGGCGCTGATTCGCTGGCGCTCGCTGGGGCGCTGGCCTTCGAAGCGCCCAGGGCAGGGCGTCGGGCCGGAGGCATCACCATCGACCATGGCCTGCAGGACGGCTCGGACAAGCGCGCCGACGAGGTGGTCCGAACCATGGCCGGCCTTGGTCTCGACCCAGCGGGATCTGTCGCGGTCACTGTCGACGGACCAGGCGGACCAGAGAACGCGGCCCGCGATGCCCGATACACAGCCCTGGAGGGTGCCGCCGATCGAATCGGCGCTACGGGCGTCCTGCTTGGTCACACGCAAGACGACCAAGCCGAAACCGTCCTGCTCGGGCTGGCGCGTGGTTCGGGGGCCCGCTCGCTGGCCGGCATGCCCACCACTTTCAGACGCTCCAGTGGCGTCCTCTACCTAAGGCCCTTTCTGGGACTGGATCGCGCCACCACGCGCCGCGCCTGCAAAGCCATGGGCCTGGACCCCTGGGACGACCCCCACAACATCGACCGTGCCTTCGCGCGCGTGCGCGTCCGGCACGAGGCCCTTCCCGCTCTGGAGGAGGCGCTCGGCCCGGGAGTGGCCGAAGCACTGGCGCGGACGGCGAGGATGCTGCGCGACGACGCCGACGCCCTAGACGAGATGAGCGCTCGCGCCTACTCCGACTTGGAGGTCTCCGAAGACGGTTACACCGTGGCGGTCCGCCTGGAAGGGCTCGCAGGGCTGCCCAGAGCCGTCCGCACCAGGGTGCTGCGGACGGCGGCGGTCAGGGCCGGCAGCCCACCGGGTACGCTCGCGGCGGTCCATATCGATGCAGTGGATCGGCTGGTCACGGCCTGGCACGGCCAGCGGCACGTGGATCTGCCCGGGGGGCTGCGCGCCTTCAGGAGGTCTGGAAAGCTGCTGTTCGGCCCGGTTTGACGTCGCGGTGTGTGCGGATCATCACGTGCCGCGTCCGCCGCGCACTGCCCGAACGGCGCGCGGCGGTGTCCGTCCGACGTCCGTCCCACCGGACGGGCGAGGTCTGAGCTATGAGGTGGGGTTGTGGACGAGAAGGACCTGGGCAACGACCTGGCGAAGGTGCTGATTTCCGAGGACGACCTGCAGGCCAAGGTGCGCGAGCTCGCTTCGCAGATCGACGCCGACTACGCGGGCAGGGACCTGCTGCTCGTCGGGGTCCTCAAGGGCGCCGTCATGATCATGGCCGACCTGGCGCGGGCGCTGCACTCGCCCGCCTCCATGGACTGGATGGCCGTGTCGTCCTACGGCTCGGGCACGAAGTCCTCCGGCGTCGTCCGCATCCTGAAGGACCTCGACACCGACATCCTCGACCGGCACGTCCTGATCGTGGAGGACATCGTCGACTCGGGCCTGACGCTGTCGTGGCTGGTGAGCAATCTGCGCTCGCGCAACCCCGCCTCGCTGGAGATCTGCGCGCTGCTGCGCAAGCCGGAGGCCGTCACGACCGAACTCGACGTGAAGTACATCGGCTTCGACATCCCGAACGAGTTCGTCATCGGCTACGGGCTCGACTATGCGGAGCGGTACCGGAACCTGCCCTTCGTCGGGACCCTGGCCCCGCACGTGTACGGCGGGGACGGAGCCTGAGCGTCCAGGAGGTTGCCGGCAGGGGCGGGGAGGCCCGGATCGCCCGGACATGTCCACGCCGGCCGGAGGCGCACCAACGCCCCCAGGGAACAAGGGACCGTGACGAATCGTTGCAAAGGTCGTTGACGGGTATAGGCAAGGGATGCGGGAGAACGGCGTCGGCTGCGTCTCCTACGCCTGCGGTGTACCGTCGGTGTCCCGGACCCTGGGTTCGGGAAGCCATATGAGGGAAGCCGCCACGGTGGGACCGGAGCCCCGGGCGACGGGCCTTCCCGTTGGTCGCATTGTTGGTCGCAGTGGCGTCCGTCCCCAGGGACGGGCGAGGATCGCACACAGAGTTGGTCAGGAGGGACGGGCCCCTACGGGGTAACCGGATAAATGGACGTGAAGCGCTATTTTCGCGGGCCGCTGCTGTGGATCCTGCTGTTCGGCCTCTTGGTCGCCCTCGTCATGTGGGGCGTCAACCCCGGCCGTTCGTTCGAGAAGGTCGACACATCCAAGGTCGTCCAGGAGATCAACGCGGGCCAGGTGAAGTCCGCCAAGATCATTGACAAGGACCAGCGGATCGAGCTGACGCTCACCAACGGCAAGCAGCAGCAGGCCTCCTGGGTCGAGGGCCAGGGCCTCCAGCTGCAGCAGCAGCTTCAGAACCAGGCCAACGCCGGCAAGCTGTCCGGCGGCTACAACGTTGATGTCCCGAAGCAGAGCTTCTTCCTTAACCTGCTGTTCAGCCTGCTGCCCATCGTGGTCATCGTGCTGATCTTCCTGTTCATCATGAACCAGATGCAGGGCGGCGGCTCGCGGGTGATGAACTTCGGCAAGTCCAAGGCCAAGCTCATCACCAAGGACACCCCGAAGACCACCTTCGCCGACGTGGCCGGGGCCGACGAGGCCCTGGAGGAGCTCGAAGAGATCAAGGACTTCCTGCAGAACCCGGCGAAGTTCCAGTCCATCGGCGCCAAGATCCCCAAGGGTGTGCTGCTGTACGGCCCGCCCGGCACCGGCAAGACGCTGCTGGCGCGCGCCGTCGCCGGCGAGGCGGGCGTGCCGTTCTACTCGATCTCCGGCTCGGACTTCGTCGAGATGTTCGTCGGCGTGGGCGCGTCCCGGGTCCGAGACCTGTTCGAGCAGGCCAAGACCAACGCCCCCTCGATCATCTTCATCGACGAGATCGACGCCGTCGGCCGGCACCGCGGCGCGGGCCTCGGCGGCGGCCACGACGAGCGCGAGCAGACCCTCAACCAGCTGCTGGTCGAGATGGACGGGTTCGACGTCAAGGGCGGCGTGATCCTGATCGCCGCGACGAACCGTCCCGACATCCTCGACCCGGCGCTGCTGCGTCCCGGCCGCTTCGACCGCCAGGTCACCGTGGACCGTCCCGACCTGGAGGGCCGCAAGGGCATCCTGCGCGTGCACGGCCGCGGCAAGCCGTTCGCGCAGGACGTCGACCTCGACGTGATCGCGCGCCGCACGCCGGGCTTCACCGGCGCCGACCTGGCCAACGTGATCAACGAGGCGGCGCTGCTCACCGCGCGCTTCGACCGCAAGCTGATCGACATGGACACCCTGGAGGAGTCCATCGACCGCGTCATGGCCGGTCCGGAGCGCAAGACCCGGGTGATGTCGGAGAAGGAAAAGAAGATCATCGCCTACCACGAGGGCGGCCACGCCCTGGTGGCTCACGCGCTGCCGAACTCCGACCCGGTGCACAAGGTGACGATCCTTCCGCGCGGACGGGCCCTGGGTTACACCATGACCCTCCCGATGGAGGACAAGTTCCTCACGACCCGTTCGGAGATGACCGACCAGCTCGCCATGCTGCTGGGCGGCCGCACCGCCGAGGAACTGGTCTTCCACGAGCCGACCACCGGCGCGGCCAACGACATCGAGAAGGCCAGCTCCATCGCCCGCAACATGGTGACCGAGTACGGCATGAGCGAGCGTCTCGGCGCGCGCAAGTTCGGCACCGGGCAGGGCGAGGTCTTCCTCGGCCGCGACATGGGCCACGAGCGCGACTACTCCGAGGACATCGCCTCCGCGATCGACGACGAGGTCCGGCGCTACATCGAGGGCGCGCACGACACCGCGTGGGAGATCCTCGTCGAGTACCGGGACGTCCTGGACGAGCTCGTCGTCAACCTGATGGAGAAGGAGACGCTGTCCAAGCAGCAGGTGCTGGAGATCTTCGCGCCGATCCAGAAGCGGCCGCACCAGAACTCCTACACCGGCTACGGCAAGCGCCTCCCGTCCGACCGTCCGCCGGTGCTCACGCCCAAGGAGCTGGCCCTGCTCGGCCCGCAGGACGTCGCCGACCTGACCAAGAACAACGGCCAGAGCGGCGTCACCTCTGAGGCCGTCGACCCGGCCCCGGGCGAGAGCTGACGGCCTTGGCGATCCCGTACGACGAGGCGCCGATCGAGAACGACCCGCCGGGCGAGACCCTGCACGGCGGGCGTTTCGACCACGCGCGCATCGAGAAGGCCGTGCGCGAGATCCTGATCGGCATCGGGGAGGACCCCGAGCGCGACGGGCTGCGCGACACCCCCGCCAGGGTGGCGCGCGCGTACGCCGAGCAGTTCGCGGGTCTGCGCCAGAAGCCCGAGGACGCGCTGACCACGGTGTTCGACGCCGACCATGAGGAAATGGTCCTGGTGAAGGACATCGAGGTGTACTCCGTTTGCGAGCATCACCTGGTGCCTTTCCACGGGGTCGCGCACGTGGGCTACACGCCCAACAAGAAGGGCCAGATCACCGGTCTGTCGAAGCTGGCCCGGCTGGTGGACGTGTACGCCCGCCGGCCGCAGGTGCAGGAGCGCCTCACCAGCCAGGTGGCCGACGCGATGATGACGGTGCTGGAGCCCCGCGGCGCGATCGTGGTGATCGAGGCCGAGCATCTGTGCATGACGATGCGCGGGGTGCGGAAGCCGGGCGCCAAGACGGTCACGTCGGCGGTGCGCGGCGACTTCCGGGACCACCCCGAGACGCGGTCCGAGGCGATGAGCTTGATTCTCGGCCGCTGACGGGAACTCGGGCTCCCCGAGTCCGCCTGAACGTCTGAACGGGCCTCAGCGTCAAGCTGAGGCCCGTTCTGCTGCTTCCGGAGAGGGTATGCCGGACGGATGAGGCGGTGGGAGGGCCGCTCCGGCGGGTCGATCGCAAGGCATAGGGTTGGGTGACATGACCAGTGCCGCCGTTCCGGGGCTGCCCGAGCCAGGGCGGTGCCTCGTCATGGGCGTGGTCAACGTGACCCCCGACTCCTTCTCCGACGGCGGAGCCTGGTTCGACCCGGAGAAAGCGGTCCGCCACGGGCTCGATCTCGTGGGCGAGGGCGCCGACATCGTGGACGTGGGCGGCGAGTCGACGCGGCCTGGTGCGCAGCGTGTGTCCGAAGAAGAGGAACTGCGCCGCGTGGTTCCGGTCATTGAGGCGCTCGTGGCCGAGAACGTCCCCGTGAGCGTCGACACCATGCGCGCCGAGGTCGCCGAGGCCGCGGTCGGCGCGGGCGCGCGGCTGGTGAACGACGTGAGCGGCGGCTTGGCCGACCCGGATATGCCGCGCGTGGTGGCCGCCGCGGGCGTGCCCTACGTGGTGATGCACTGGCGCGGCCACAGCCATGACATGTACAACCGCGCCATCTACACGGACGTGGTTCGTGAGGTGCGCGACGAACTGCTGCACAGGGTCGACGCCGTGCTGGGGGAGGGCGTCGATCCGTCGATGATCGTGCTCGACCCTGGGCTGGGCTTCGCCAAGAACCCGGAGACGGGGCACAACTGGTCGCTGCTTGCCCATCTCGACGCGTTCACTGGTCTCGGCTACCCCGTCCTGGTGGGCGCGTCCCGCAAGGGCTTCCTGACGCGGCTCCTTGCGGAACCGGACGGGACGCGCCGTCCGTTCGGCGAATGCGATGACGCGACCGTGGCAATCACGTCTCTCGTTGCGGCCGCCGGGGCATGGTGCGTAAGGGTGCACAGGGTCCGGCCCAACGCGGACGCGGTACGGGTGGCGGCCGCGATGCGCGCGGCGCGTCTGGCCGGCCCCGACAGCGTGAGCCAGGAAAGCACGAGCAAAGGCAGTGCTATCAAGGACAGCGCTACCAAGGACAGCAACGACGACGCCAGTAACGACGACGGGAGTCCCCGCCTATGAGCCGTGCCGTGAACCGCGCCGACGTGGACGAGGTCCATGCCGAGTTCTACGCCGCGTTCGAGGCCGGTGACTTCGACCGCATGTCGGCGGTCTGGGCGGACGGCCCGTACGCCGACGGCGTCTCCTGCGTCCACCCCGGCTGGACGATGCTGCGGGGACGAGAGGCTGTCCTGCGCTCGTGGGCGCTCATCATGGCCAACACGTCCTACATCCAGTTCGTGCTCACCGACGTGGAGACGGACGTGTACGGCGACCACGCCGTGGTGACGTGCAAGGAGAACATCCTGACCGCCGACGAGGACACCGAAGCAGGGTTCCTCGCCGGTGGAAGCATCGTGGCGACGAACGTGTTCGTACGGGCGGGTGGGGAGTGGCGGCTTCTGCTTCACCACGGCTCCCCCGTCCTCAACGTCGTGGATGCAGAGGAAGAATGACTCTCGACCGCATCGAGTTGCGCGGGCTCCGGGCGCGGGGGCGCCACGGGTGCCTGCCTGCCGAGCGCGACCTGGGCCAGGTGTTCGTCGTGGACGCCGTCCTCGGCCTCGACACGCGCCCCGCCGCGGAAGGCGACGACCTCTCGCGTACCGTCGACTACGGAACGCTCGCCGGCCGGCTGGTCGCCGCCGTGGAGGGGGAGCCCCTGAACCTCCTGGAAACGCTGGCCGACCGGCTGGCGAAGATATGTCTGGAAGATCGACTGGTGTCCGAGGTCGAGATCACCGTCCACAAGCCGAGCGCCCCGATCCCGCACCCCTTCGCCGACGTCGCCGTGAAGATCACGAGGAGTCGCCCATGACAGCGTCCGACCGCATGCCCGACCGCACCGCCACCGGTGGGCACATGCTGGTCCAGCACCGTGTCGTGTTCTCGATCGGCAGCAACCTCGGGGACCGGCTGGACAACATCCAGGAGGCGGTCGACGCCCTGTTCGACGCGCCAGGGCTGAGTTTCGTGGCGTTCTCCCCGGTCTACGAGACCGCCCCCTACGCGCCGCCCGGGGAGAGCATCCCGGAGCAGGGCGACTTCCTGAACATCGTGCTCATCGCCGACACGCGGCTGCCCCCGGAGAACCTGCTGGAGCGGGTCCTGAACATCGAGAACTCGATGCGCCGCGAACGCCTGGTCCGCTGGGGCCCCCGCACCCTCGACATCGACATCGTGACCTTCGGCGACATCACGTCCGACGACCCCGATCTGACGCTCCCGCACCCGCGCGCGCACGAGCGCGCGTTCGTCCTCGTCCCGTGGGCCGACATCGAGCCCGACGTGCTGCTGGCCGGGCACGGTCGCGTGGGAGACCTGGCCGAGGTTAAGCAGGCGGAGGGCGGCCCGTCGGCATGCCGCCGGCGTGACGACCTGGTTCTGCAGCAGCCTGCATGAAGCCGTCCCGCCCCCTGTTCCTCGTCGCCCTCGTGGTCGTCATAGGGGTCATCACTTGGGCGGTGCTGCGTTCTGCCTATCTGTCGCTGCCCCCGCTGCCGTGGACCGCGGTGCCGACGCTGCTGCTGCTCGCCCTCGGTGAGGCCTTCACAGGGTTGAACGTCCTGCGCCGCATTCGCCGCAAGCCCTCCAGCGGACGCGCGGCGGACTCCGCCCGCAAGCCGGGGAAGCCTCTGGATCCCCTGGCGGTGGCGCGCCTGGCGGCCCTGGGGAAGGCCAGTGCGCATTCCGCGGCGGTCATCGCGGGCGTGTTCGGCGGCTTCGCCGTCAGTCTCTCCGCGTCGCTGGAGAAGTCGACGCCCCGCCACGACTTCTTCGTGAGCGGCGGCACCTTCCTCGCGGCCATCGTGCTGGTGGCGGCGGCGTTCTTCCTGGAGTACGCGTGCCGGGTTCCGAAGGGACCGGACGACGAGCAGCGCGACCAACCCGGCGCGTCCCGGGCCTGAGGTCCGTCGGGGGTCGCGGTGCCGGGTGACTTGCGGGCTTCGCGCTACTTGTCGATGTCGCCGACGACGAAGAACATCGAGCCCAGAATGGCGATCATGTCGGCGACCAGGGTGCCGGGCAGCAGCTCCGCGAGCACCTGGATGTTGTTGAACGACGCGGACCGCAGTTTCATCCGCCACGGTGTCTTCTCGCCCCGCGACACCAGGTAGTACCCGTTGATGCCCAGCGGGTTCTCCGTCCAGGCGTAGGTGTGTCCCTCCGGCACCTTCAGAACCTTCGGCAGCCGTTGGTTGATGGGGCCGGGCGGGAGCTCGGCGAGGCGGTCCAGGCAGGCGTCCGCGAGGTCCAGGGAAGCGTGCACCTGGTCGAGCAGGCATTCGAAGCGGGCCAGGCAGTCGCCCTCCGACCGGGTGACCACGCGGACGTCCAGTTCGCCGTAGGCGAGGTAGGGCTCGTCCCGGCGCAGGTCGAAGTCCACGCCGGACGCGCGCGCGATGGGCCCGGACACCCCGTACTGCAGGATCTGCTCCTGGGTGAGGACGCCGACCCCCCTGGTACGGGCCCGGAAGATCTCGTTGCCCATGATGAGGTCGTCGATGTCGCCCATGCGGGCGCGCACCTCGGAGACCGCCGCCCGCGCGCGCGCCGTCCAACCGGCGGGCAGCTCGTCCTTCAGCCCGCCGACACGGTTGAACATGTAGTGCATGCGTCCACCGGAGATCTCCTCCATGACGCGTTGCAGGACCTCACGCTCGCGGAACGCGTAGAAGATCGGGGTGATGGCGCCCACTTCCAGCGGGTAGGAGCCCAGGAACATCAGGTGGTTGAGGATCCGGTTCAGCTCTGCCAGCAGCGTCCTCGCCCACACCGCGCGTAGGGGGACCTCCATGCCGAGCATGCGTTCGACGGCCAGAACGACGCCGAGTTCGCTGGAGAACGCCGACAGCCAGTCGTGCCGGTTCGCCAGGACGATGATCTGCCGGAAGTCGCGGACCTCGAACAGCTTCTCCGCTCCCCGGTGCATGTAGCCCACGATGGGCTCCGCCGCCGAGATGCGTTCGCCGTCCAAGGTGAGCTTCAGCCGGAGCACGCCGTGCGTGGACGGGTGCTGGGGGCCGATGTTCAGGGTCATGTCCTCGGTGGCGAGCTCTTTGGCGCCCGCACCGATCCCGACGATCCGTTCGGTGGTCATGGTCGCGCCTCCGCCACTCCGATCACTGCTTCATGGTCCCATGGCGAGCGGTAGTCGTTATCCGATTGACTAGGGGGCAATGAACGCGAGCCACGGCGAACCGCCGTTCGATCCCGCCGCGCATCCCGGACAGCAGGGCGCGGTGCGTCCGCCCGTGCCGTCCGGTCCGGGCCACGGCGGTCAGCCACCTGGTCAGGGCCAGACAGGGGCACCATACCCGCCGCAGCAGGGGCCGCCCATCTACCAGGCGGACCAGGCCTTCGCGCCTGGTGCCGGCCTTCACTGGTCGCCCATCTCCAAACGCCATGCCTGGCACAGGCTTCTCACCGCGGTCCTGTGGGCGATTCCCGTGGGTGGCGTTGGCGCTTTCATCGTGTGGAGGAACGGCACCGTGGTCGCGGCGTCCATGTGGGTCGTCGCCGTCGTCCTCGGGGTCATCCTCACCTGGGTTGTCGCGGAGCTGGACCGCAGGGCCTACGGCTATGCCGAGCGTGGCGACGACCTCATCGTGACCCACGGCGTCCTCGTCCGGCGGCTCATCGTGGTCCCGTACGGGCGGATGCAGTTCGTGGACGTCACCGCCGGGCTTCTGGAGCGGTGGATGGGTGTCGCCACCGTCCGCATGCACACTGCCGCCGCGGCTACGGACGCGACGATTCCGGGACTGCCCACTGCGGAGGCCGCGCTCCTGCGTGACCGTCTCGCGCAGAAGGGCGAGGAGCGGGGCATGGGCCTATGAACGGCCCCTACGGCCCGTATGGCCCGCCTGGACGATCCGGCCCGCCCGGCCCGCCTGGGCCACATGGACAACCGGGCCCGCCCGGACCGCCTGGACCCGCGGGCCCCTATGGTCGCCCTGCGGGACCGCCCTACCCGCCGCCCCGTCCCGGCTTCGGCCCGCCACGTCCGCCGTATGCGTACGGACCGCCCCAGGCGCAACGCCCACCGATCCGCTTCTCGGAGGGCACGCACAGGCTCCACTGGGCAACGGCCCCGCTTCGCGCGTTCGTCTTCCTCATCATCTACTTCGTCCTGCTCGGCTTCCCTCTGCTGCTGACCCAGACCAGCAGCGGCATCACCCTGGCGCTCACGCCGGAGGTGATCCTGAGGTTCATCCTCGTGACCATCCCCATGGGACTGATCGCAGTAGGAACCGGCCTGTGGACCTGGCTTGCCCTGCGTTTCCGTGTCGACAACGACGACCTCGTCGTCGAAACCGGCATCCTCCGTAAGAACGCGCGCCGCATCCCGCTTTCGCGGATCCAGGCCATCGACGTCGTGCGTCCGCTGGTGACGCGGGTGTTCGCGCTATCTGAAGTGCGCGTGGAGCTGGCAGGGGGCGAGCAGAGCGAAATCGCCCTCCGCTACCTGGGCCGGCAGTCGGCGCAACAGCTGCGTGCCGAACTCCTCGCCCGCGCGGCCGGGCTCCCAGGCCAAACTCCGGAAGCGCCCGAACGGCACCTGTGGCGCGTGCCGTTCGGCACTCTGCTGGGGTCGCTCATCGTGCGGCTGCCCGTACTGGGGACGGTGCTGCTCTTCCTCGCGTCGCTCATCTTCCTGGTGATGTACGCGGAGGGCGGCATCCTGGCCGTCACCATCCCGGTCCTGCTCGGCCTCATCCGAGCCGTGATCGCACCTCTGGTCATGTACGCCAACTTCACGGTCGCGATGTCACCGGACGGGATCCGCCTGCGCTACGGCCTGCTGGAGACCCGGATGCAGACGCTTCCGCCGGGCCGCGTCCAGGCCGTCAGCATCGTCGAACCGTTGATCTGGCGGAGCCTGGGCTGGGCCCGCGTCGACGTCACCGTCGCCGGATACGCGGGCGAGCGCCAGGCGCTCTCGTCGACCCTTCTCCCCGTCGCCCCGCGCCAAGTCGCCATGCACCTCGTGTCGCAGGTCTTCCCGGGGACGCAGGTGGACTCGGTCGCTCTCGTCCCCGCGTCGTCCAAGACCGTGTCGATCGAGCACGCGGACGGCGCCGGCACCGACGACGTGGTCTTCGTGACCCGGCACGGATGGCCCTGCCGCCGCACGGATGTGATCGCCCACGCGCGCGCGCAGAGCGTTCGGCTGACCGTGAACCCCTTCCAGCGCCTGCTGGGCCTGGCGACCGTCCACGTGGACGCGCCTCCGGGGCCGGTCCAGGTGGCCGCGGCGGACCGCGAGCTGGGCGAGGCCCGCGCGATCGTGGAGTCCACCGTGAGCCGAGCCCTCGCCGCCCGCCGCGCCGGTGGCGGCGACCCCACCCACTGGGCCCGCTGACGACTTATCCACAGGATCGCGTTCTCCTTCCGCGCCCCCCGGCGCCCTCCGACGATGGAACACGTCGGCCCGCCCGAGGGGGGAGGGCGGGCCGACCCCGCCCGGGAGCGAACGCGATCACGTGGAAGGAGGCGCCCCGATGGGACTTCGCAGGCGCTTGATCATCAGCCTTGATCCGATCATCGAGTTCGCCCGGGGCGGCTGGAACCGCCCGGGCCGGCGCTCGCTGATCGGCCGCATCATCCGCCGGCGCCGAGACATCTCTCGATGGCACCGGCCTCACGGCCCCGCCTCAGGCATGGGCACGATGCCGGAGAGCCGCACCCGTGTCCGACCGGGCCTTGGGGGCGATACGCCTGCCATGGGGGCCGTCACCCGTGCTCGGTTGCTCGGCTCCGCCCCAGTCGACCGCAAAGGGCACATATCGTCGGTTCATGAGCGACCTGGCCTACGACCCCTGGTCCGCCGAATTCGTGGCGGACCCGTATCCGGTGTTCGAGCGGCTCCGCGCCGAGCAACCGGTGTTCTTCCACGAACCCACCGGCCAGTGGGTGATCAGCCGCTACGAGGACGTCGACGGGCTGCTGCGCGACCGTCGCCTCGGGCGGTCGTACCTGCACATCGCGAGTCACGAGGAGTTCGGGCAGGAGCCGGAGCCCGACTTCCTCAAACCCTTCTGGGATCTCATCCGCGCCGGGATGCTCGACGTGGAGCCGCCCACCCACACGCGGTTGCGGCGCCTGGTGTCCAAGGCGTTCACGGCCCGCATGGTGGAGGGCCTGCGTCCGATGATCCGGCGCCTCGCCGAGGAGCTCGCGACGGGGCTCGCCGACAGGGGCGGCGGCGACCTGCTCGCCGAGATCGCCGAACCGCTGCCGGTGAACGTGATCGCCGAGATGCTGGGCGTCCCCGTCGAAGACCGGCACCTGCTGCGCCCCTGGTCGGCCGACATCTGCGGCATGTACGAGCTGAACCCGCCCGAGGAGGTCCAGCGGACCGCCGTCCGTGCGGCCGTGGAGTTCTCCGACTACCTTCGCGACCTCGCCCGCGCCCGGCGGAGCGAGCCGGGTGACGACCTCATCACCGCCCTGGCCCACGTCGTTGACGAGGGCGACCGGCTCACCGAGGACGAGCTGATCGGCACCTGCGTCCTGCTCCTCAACGCGGGCCACGAGGCCACGGTGAACGCGACGGGCAACGGCTGGTGGACGCTGTTCCGCAACCCCGGCCAGCTGGAACGCCTCCGCTCCGACCCGTCGCTCGTGCCCACCACGGTCGAGGAACTGCTGCGCTACGACACCCCGGCGCCCATGTTCGAACGATGGGTGCTGGAGGACATCAGGGTCGCCGGCGTCGACATCCCGCGTGGCGCCGAGGTCGCCCTCCAGTTCGCGTCCGCCAACCGCGACCCGGAGGTGTTCGTCGACCCGAACCGGCTCGACCTGGGCCGCGACCCGAACCCGCACATCACCTTCGGCCTCGGCATCCACTACTGCCTGGGCGCCCCCCTGGCCCGCATCGAAATGACCGAGTCATTGGGCGCGCTCTTGCGCGCAACCCCCGCCCTACGCCTCACCACCGAACCAGAGTGGAAGCCCGGCTACGTCCTAAGAGGCCTGACCGCCCTACACGTAGAGCGCTAACCACCCCAGGCCCGCCCCACCCCCCCGCACGCACGACCCAAGCCGCCGCACACGCGGCTCAAGCCACCCCGCACGTGGTCCAAGCCGCTGTGCAGGTGGTCCAAGCCGCTGCGCGCGTGGTCCAAGTCGCTGCGCGCGTGGCTCAAGCCGCTGCGCACGTGGCTGGCGACTCTTTGAAGTGGCCGAGGTCCGTCGACTTCATCGAGGCGATGCCGCGAACCCAACGGCAAGCTCCTCAAGCGCAAGCTCAGGGACCCGTACTGGAAGGACCGCGACGGTGCCATCTGACACGGCGCCCGTCGAGAACGCGCCCGCCGACGCCGGGCCGCCCGAGCCGAACCACGTCCTGGAGTTGAGCTGGAGGGGGAGCTTGGTGAAGTCTGCGTGGCTTGTTGGAGAAGGCGCTTTTTGCGGGTGGCGCTGGTCTGTGGCGGTGAGGCTTGCGGGAACGGTGTCGATTCCGGCGGCGTGGCTTCGACTGTGGCGGTCGTGGGGTTGGGTGGGTCGGTGACCAAGGGGGGTTGGGGGGCGATGGCTTCTGGGGCGGGCTGAGTTGGCGGCCGGTTCGGGGTGGATGGTCTTTGCGGGTGGTTTTGGGGCCGGGGTCAGGTGGGGTGGGCTAGGAGGGTGGGGAGGGGGATGTTGGTGGTCTGGGTCAGCCAGCCGAAGCCGCCCAGGCCTGAGGGGTCGGTCAGTTCGGCGTCTTCGCCCGCGTGGCAGAGGGCGGCCACGTAGGCGCGCGGGTCCCGGTGGGCCAGGTCGAGGGGTGGGCGGGTACCCGAGAGGCCCAGGGCGCGGAGGGCCTCGCGCTGGGTCGTCAGGAGGCTGGAGGTCGCGCCGGCGCGGCGGCCGGCGACCAGGCAGGCGTCGAGTGCGACATGGGCGGTGACGTCGCACGATCCGTCCGGGACGGCGGGGACGGTCGCGCCGTCGCGGTAGCCGGTCAGCGTCCCGTAGACGGGGCGGGACTCGCGGGAGTGCGAGTAGTCGACGGCGAGCGCGAGCCCGGCGGACAGGCGGCCGATCACGGAGGCCCAGGCCGCGCAGCGCGGGTGCCCGATCTCGGCGCGGTCGCCGGGTTCGGCGAGCGGCCACCACAGATCCAGCCAGCCGGTGTCTTCGGCGGACGGCGGCGGCCCCGGCCGCTCGGTGCCGGTGAAGGGGTCGACCAGCACGGTCCGGACGCCGTCGGGGGTGCGTTCCACCACGTCCAGCGGCACGTTGTCGAGCCACTCGTTCGCGACGGCGAGGCCGGTGATGCGGGCGGGCAGGTCGGGGCGCCAGAGGATCCGGGACGGGACGTCGGCGGGGCGCGGCGCGAGTTCCACCGCCGTCGGGACGAGCCGGGCCTCCAGGTCCGGCGGCACGCAGGCCAGGATGTTGCCGAGAAGGCGGCCGGAGCCGGCGCCGATGTCGACCACGTCGAGCCGGTCGGGGTGGCCGAGCAGGGCGTCGACCTCGACCAGCAGGCGGGCGATGGCGGCGGCGAACCGCGGCGAGGCGTGCACCGAGGTGCGGAAGTGCTCGGCGGGGCGTTCGCGCCGGTAGAAACCGTCCTCTCCGTAGAGGGCCCGCTCCATCGCGGTGCGCCACGTCAGCCATCCGGAAACCAGCGACTCCACGACTGCGACGTTACCGTGGGTGGCGGGCCATCCTTGCGGTGGACGCGGGTCCGACCTGCGGCTGATCCGGGAGTGACCTGCGGGTACGTACGCTGTCGGCATGGTGGCGAGCGCATGGGAGTGGCTGCGGGGCAAGAAGCCGCTCGTCGACGCCTTCTTCGCGCTGCCGGTCGTGTTCTTCTCGGTGCCGTCGCTGCTGGTGGGGCCGAGCGGGATCGGCGCCGGGCTCTACGTGCTGCTGACCTTCGCGCTGGCGGGGCCGCTGGTGCTGCGCAGGACGTTCCCCCGGACGGTCTTCGCCGTCGTCGCGCTGGTCTCCTTTGTCCAGTGCGTGGTGGGGCAGATCCCGGTGCCGGCGAACGTGGCGGTCCTGATGGGGCTCTACACGGTCGCGGCCGGGTGCACGTTCCGCTGGGGGCTCGCGGCGGCCCTGATCGGCGAGGTGGGCGCGGTCATGGTCACCTACCGCTACCCGAGCGGCGCCGATGACCGGAAGTTCACGTTCGTCATGATGACGGTGCTGGTGGCGGGCGTGTACGTCCTCGGCCTGCACATGCGCACGCGGCGGGCGTACCTGCGTTCGGTGGAGGAGCGGGCCGAGCGGCTGGAGCGCGAGCGTGACAACGAGGTCAAGGTGGCGATGGCGGCCGAGCGCGCCCGTATCGCCCGGGAACTGCACGATGTGGTGGCCCACAACGTCAGCGTGATCGTGGTGCAGGCGGACGGCGCGTCCTACGCCATCGACACCGACGTGGGGCGGGCTCGGCAGGCGCTCGACACGATCTCCTCGACGGGGCGGCTGGCGCTCGCGGAGATGCGGCGGCTCCTCGGCGTGCTGCGCGAGGACGACGACGCGGGGGCGTACGCGCCGCAGCCGGGCGTGGCGCAACTGGACGAGCTGGTCGAGCAGGTCCGCGCGGCCGGGCTGCCGGTGGAGTTCGAGGTCGACGGCGACCCCGAGGCCATGTCGGAGGGGCGCCAGCTCACCGTCTACCGGATCGTCCAGGAGGCGCTGACCAACACGCTCAAGCATGGTGGCCCGCGGGTGAGCGTGTCGGTGCGGCTGTCCTACTCCGGCGACGCGCTGGAGATCCGGGTGGTCGACGACGGCCGCGGGGCGGCCGCGCCCGACGACGGCCGCGGCCACGGGCTGGCGGGGATGCGCGAACGCGTCGCCGTGTACGGCGGCACGGTCACCGCCGCCCCGCGCACCGGCGGCGGTTTCGAAGTGGCGGCGGTCCTCCCGGTGCGCGAGGAGGTCGCCGCGTGACCGGCGGCGGGCGTGACCAGGGCTTGCGGCGTCCCTCGCCGGGTGTGCGGGGAGTCGCGGACAGGGAGATGGCATGACGGACGTGGCGGCCCCCATCCGGGTGGTGCTCGTGGACGATCAGGAGCTGGTGCGGGCCGGGTTCAGGATGGTGCTGGACGCGCAGCCCGACATCGAGGTCGCCGGGGAGGCCGGGGACGGGTTGCAGGCGCTGGACCTGCTGCGGAACACGCGGGCGGACGTGGTGCTGATGGACGTCCGGATGCCGCGGATGGACGGGATCGAGGCGACGCGGCAGGTGGTGGCGCGGTCCGGGCCGAAGGTCGTCATCCTGACCACGTTCGACCTGGACGAGTACGCGTTCGCCGCGATCAAGGCGGGCGCGGGCGGGTTCCTGCTGAAGGACGCGGGGCCGGCGCAGCTCATCGAGGCGATCAAGGCGGTGCACTCGGGGGACGCGGTGGTGGCGCCGAGCACGACCAAGCGGCTGCTGGACCGGTTCGCGGTGCATCTGCCGGACGCCGAGGAGAAGGCGGTCGGGGCGTTGGAGAGCCTGACCGACCGGGAGAACGAGGTGCTGCGGCTCGTCGCGCGCGGGATGTCGAACGCGGAGATCGCCGGTCGGCTCTACGTCTCGGAGGCCACGGTGAAGACCCATATGGGGCGGATCCTGATGAAGCTCGGCGTGCGCGACCGGGTGCAGGCCGTCGTGTTCGCTTACGAGACAGGTCTGGTCAAAAGCGGTCAGACCGGCCCATCCGCATAATGCCTTGATCAGTCCATGATCATCATTTGGCGGCATCCTGGGCCGCCCATTCGATCTTCCTTAACGTAGCCGGGTAACTACCGTACGCGACGCCGTTCTCAGCGGGCGGCGTCGGCAATGTCACCTCGGGCACTGCTAAGCCCAACGTACGGGAGGACTCTCGTGTTCAAGAAGCTTGCCGCCACCGGCATCCTCGGCTTCGCCATCGCCGGCTCCGCCCTCGCAGCGGCGCCCGCGTACGCCGCCACCTACGGTGGTGGGTGGGATGACCACGGCAAGGGCCACCACCATGACAAGGGTCACCACGGCAAGGACCATGACGAGAACTGGTTCAGCCACAACAGCACCAGCGGCAACTTCGGGATTCTCAACGGGACCCAGGTGATCGCGCCGATCTCGGTGCCCATCGACGTCTGCGGCAACGCCATCGCCGTCGTCGGCGGTGCGAGCGCCCACTGCAAGGGCGGCGCGTCCGTCAACTACGGGCACTGACACGCACTGGACGGGCCTGCCACCCGTCTTCGAGGCGCCGGAGACCGACGATGTCTCCGGCGCCTTCGCACGTCCGGCCCCGCTCCGGCCGGCTCTACGAGCGTCAGGGCGGGCGCCATGGGGCCTCGGGCAGGGTCGGCGGGTGGAGGGACGGACGCGTACGACTCAGGTCGTACGCGGGCGAGCCGGATGGCCTTGAGAGTGAGGCGGAGCGTGGCCGCCGGGTCGATGGCAGGGACGGCGCTGGTTCCTAGCGTGGAGCGCGTCCATCCACGACCCGAAGGAGTCACCGTGACCAGCACGTTCGCCGAGCCGCCCGGGGGATCCCCCGCCGCCGGGGCGCCGCCGGCCGTCAGAGCCGAGGGCGTGTCCAAGGTGTACGGGTCGGGTGACGCGGCCGTCCACGCGCTCCGCGGGGTCGGCGTCGGGTTCGCCAGGGGCGCGTTCACCGCGATCATGGGGCCGTCCGGGTCGGGGAAGTCGACGCTGATGCACTGCCTGGCCGGGCTGGACACCGTCAGCGGCGGGCGGATCGTCCTCGGCGACGCCGAGATCACCGGGATGGGCGACCGGCAGCTGACCATGTTGCGCCGCGACCGCGTCGGGTTCGTGTTCCAGGCGTTCAACCTCCTGCCGACGCTCACCGCCGAGCAGAACATCCTGCTGCCCATGGAGCTGGCCGGCCGCAAGCCCGACCGGGCGTGGTTCGAGCGGGTCGTCGACACCCTGGGCCTGCGGGAACGGCTCGGGCACCGGCCGAGCGAGCTGTCGGGCGGCCAGCAGCAGCGGGTGGCGTGCGCCCGCGCGATCGTCGCCCGGCCCGAGGTGATCTTCGCGGACGAGCCGACCGGCAACCTCGACTCCCGCGCGGGCGCCGAGGTCCTGGGGTTCCTGCGCTCCTCGGTCCGCGAGATGGGGCAGACGATCGTGATGGTGACGCACGACCCGGTGGCCGCCTCGTACGCCGACCGGGTGGTGTTCCTGCGGGACGGGGAGATCGTTTCGGAGATCTTCCAGCCGACCCCGGACACCGTCCTGGACCGGCTGAAGGGCCTGGGCGCGTGATGCTGCGGACGACTCTGGCGGGCCTGCGCGCCCACAAGCTGCGGCTGCTGCTCACGGCGGTGGCGATCACCCTCGGCGTCGGCTTCATCTCGGGGACGTTCGTCCTGACGGACACGCTGGACGAGGGCGTCTCCAAGACGTTCGCCAGGTCGGCCGACAAGGTCGACTACGCGGTGCTGCCCAAGAGCGACGACACCGACAAGGGCGTCCCGCCGGCGCTGCTCGGACAGATCAAGGCGCTCCCCGGGGTCACGGACGTCCAGGGAGCCGTGAAGGGGGACGCCGCCCTCGTCGGCAAGGACGGCAAGGCGGTCGGCGACTTCCCGACGGTCGGGATGTCCGTGCCGTCCGGACGTCTCCTGCGCTACGACGTCGAGAAGGGGCGTCCCCCCTCCGGCGCTGGCGAGACCGTGCTCGACACCAAGCTCGCCAAGCGGGAGGGCTACTCCGTCGGGAACGCGGTGACGGTCCTGGACCACGGGAACCGGCCACACCGGTTCACGGTCGTCGGACTGGTCGACTTCGGCATCGACCAGGAGGCGAGCTTCCGGGGAGCCGTGGGTTTCGACCCGGCGACCGCGATGCGGATGACCGGCGAGAAGACCTATCGCGAGCTCGACGTCGCGGGCGGGTCCGGGGCCGCCGTCAGGGCCGCCGCGGGAGGCGCCTACCGCGTGTACACGGGCGAGGAGCTCGGCGCGCGGCTGGCCAGGGCCGCCGGCGCCGACACCAAGATCATCAGAACCGGTCTGCTGATCTTCGGGCTGGTCGCGATGCTGGTGTCCGCCCTGGTCATCTACAACACG
Source organism: Actinomadura verrucosospora (assembly GCF_039540335.1). Lineage (NCBI taxonomy): Bacteria > Bacillati > Actinomycetota > Actinomycetes > Streptosporangiales > Thermomonosporaceae > Actinomadura > Actinomadura verrucosospora. The sequence goes on from NZ_BAABEV010000022.1 coordinate 117,630, forward strand.
TTCTCGATCCTGATCGCCCAGCGGATGCGGGAGATGGCGCTGCTGCGCTGCGTCGGCGCGACCCGCCGGCAGGTGTTCGGGAGCGTGGTGGCGGAGTCGGCCGTCGTGGGCCTGGTCGGCTCCCTGCTCGGCCTCGTCGCCGGGGTCGGCCTCGGCGAGGGCGCGCTGGTCGTGGTCAGCAAGCTGAACGAGCGCGTGGCCGTCGCCGGGCCGGCCCTGGCGGTGCGGACGGTCCTGGTCGGCCTGGCGGTAGGGATCGTGGTCACGGTCCTGTCCGCGCTGCTGCCCGCCCGCGCGGCCACCCGGGTCTCGCCGGTCGCCGCGCTGCGCGCCGACCTGGAGCCGGGCGCCGGACGGTTCAGGCTCGGCCCGGTGCGCACCGTCCTCGCCGTCCTGCTGGGCGCCGCGGGGCTGGCCATCGGCGGTCTGGGCTCGCTCGGCATGGAGAAGGGCGAGACCGCGATGTACGCGGTCGCGTTCGCCGGCGGCGTGTTCTTCCTCGGTGTGATCGCGGCGATGCCGGCGCTCGTCCGTCCGCTCGGACGGGTCGCGGGCGCGGTCCCGGCGCGGCTCGGCGGCGTCCCGGGACGGCTGGCGGTTGCGAACGCGCAGCGCGCGCCCCGCCGGACCGCCACCACGACGATCGCGCTGACCGTCGGCGTCGGGCTGATGAGCCTGTTCGCGGTGGTCGCGGCGAGCGGCAAGGCGACGGCGGCGCACAAGCTGGAGGAGCAGTTCCCCGTCCAGTTCCAGATCCGGCCGCAGAGCTTCGACGGGACGCTCCCGCACGCGCTGGCCGAGACGCTGCGCACCCGGCCCGAGGTCGCCGCCGTGGTCGAGACCCGGCGCAAGGAGACCCGGGTCGGCGGCGACGAGGCCGACATATCGACGATCACCACGTCGGCGCTCGGGAGGGTCCTCAAGCCGGAGTTCGAACGCGGGTCGCTGGACGCCGCCCTGAAGCCCGGCACGGCGATGGTGGACGAGAAGACGGCCGAGACGTCCGGCCGGGCGCTGGGGGAGACGCTGCGGATCCGGACGGCGAACGGCGCCGTCCCCGTGAAGATCACCGCCGTCTACGCGGCGGGCGCGGGCCTCGACGGGATCATCGTCCCGGAGCGGGACTTCACCCGGTACTTCGGCGCCGTGGACCCGGCGGGGATCTACGTCAAGACCCGCGACGACGTGCCCGCCTCCCAGTCGCGCCGGGTCGTGGACGCGGCCGCGCGTCCCTACCCGGCGGCGAAGGTCTCCTCGTCCGCCGAGTTCGAGGAGACGATGACCAAGGCCATCGACACGGTCTTGATGATCTTCGGTGGGCTGCTCGGGCTGGCGATCGTCATCGCCCTCTTCGGCATCGCCAACACGCTGACCCTGTCGGTCGTGGAGCGCACCCGCGAGTCGGCGCTGCTGCGCGCCCTCGGCCTCACCAAGCGCCAGCTGCGCCGGATGCTGTCGGTGGAGGCGCTGGTCATGGCGGTCATCGGCGCGGCCACCGGCGTCGTGCTCGGGGTCGGCTTCGGCTGGGCCGCGACGAACGCGATGGCGAGCGACTCGGTCTTCTCGCTGCCCTACCTGCAGGTCGTCGGATTCGTGGTCCTCGCGGGCGCTGCCGGGACCGCCGCGGCCGTGCTCCCCGCGCGGCGCGCCGCGAAGACGTCCATCGTGGAGTCCCTCGCGCATGACTGAATGGGGGCGGGGTGACGATCGTCACCCACCGGACCGCGCGGCCGGGTCCCGCGGGTAGCCTGGTGCGCGCACGTCCGGTACCTACCTGAGGACTGGAACGAACCGATGGACCCACAGGTCACCCCTTCTTCCGGCACGCCCGGAAACGGGACGGGCCCCGGTGCGGGAGCAACCCCCCACACCGCCCGGAAGAGCGCTGTCTCTGGTGGGGGGGCGACCCCCCACACCCCCCGGAAGAGCGAGATGGAGACCCCGGAGGACCGCCCCGCGCGGCTCGCGGTCGGCGTCGTCGGCGCCGGCCGCGTCGGCACGGCGCTCGGCGCCGCGCTGGCCCGCGCGGGCCACCGCGTCGTCGCCGCGGCCGCCGTCTCGGAACGGTCGCGGGCCCGCGTCGAGGAACGCCTCCCCGGAGCCGACGTCGCCACCCCGCAGGACGTGGTCGCCGCCGCCGACCTGGTGCTGCTGACCGTCCCGGACGACGAGCTTCCCGAGCTCGCGACCGGGCTCGTGTCCGCGGGCGTCCCGGTCACCGGCAAGCTCGTCCTGCACACCAGCGGTCGCTACGGCACCGCCGTCCTGGACCCGCTCACCCGCGCGGGCGCGCTGCCGCTGGCCCTGCACCCCGTGATGACCTTCACCGGGCGCCCGGACGACGTGAACCGGCTCACCGGCATCTCGTTCGGCGTCACCTCGCCGGAGCCGCTGCGCCCGGTCGCCGAGGCCCTCGTCCTGGAGATGGGCGGCGAACCCGTCTGGATCACCGAGGAGGCGCGCCCGCTCTACCACGCGGCGCTCGCCGGAGGCGCGAACCACCTGGTCACGCTGGTCGTGGAGGCCATGGACCTGCTGCGCGCCGCGGGCGTGGCCGAGCCCGGCCGGATGCTCGGTCCGCTCCTCGGCGCCGCCCTCGACAACGGGCTGCGGCTCGGCATCGACGGGCTCACCGGGCCCGTCGCGCGCGGGGACGCCGGAACGGTGGCGGGCCACGTCGAGGAGCTCGGCAGGGTGTCGGCGGAGAGCCGCCGCGCCTACATCGCGCTGGCCCGCCTCACCGCTGACCGCGCGCTCAGCGCCGGACTGCTCAAACCCGAGGACGCCGAACGGCTCCTCGAAGCGCTGGCCGACTGAGGGCCCCGACCGCAGACGGCTCCGACCGACGAACAGCTCTCCGACCAGCAGACACCTCCGACCGACAGACAGGGCCCGGCCGAAGGCACCGGCCGACCGGACAGGAAGGGAACGGCATTGGTTTCTGGCGTTTCCGGCGAGCGCGGCCCCGGCCGGCGCCCGCCGTCGCGTGAGGGGACGGACGCGTCGTGACACCGATCGTCGCGCGCACGCGCGAGGAACTGGCGCAGGCCCGGTCGAAGACCGGGGGGACGCTGGCGCTCGTCCCGACCATGGGCGCCCTGCACGAGGGGCACCTGTCGCTGATGCGGGAGGCCCGCCGCAGGGCGGACGCGGTCGCGGTCAGCGTCTTCGTCAACCCGCTCCAGTTCGGGCCGGGCGAGGACTTCGACCGCTACCCCCGCACGTTCGCCGCCGACCTGGAGGCATGTGCCGCCGAGGGCGTGGACTTCGTGTTCGCGCCGGCGCGCGAGGTCATGTACCCGGAGGAGCCGCAGGTCACGATCAAGTCGGGGCCCATGGGCGAGGTCGTCGAGGGGGCCGCGCGTCCCGGCCACTTCGACGGGATGCTCACCGTCGTGCTGAAGCTGCTCAACCTCGTCCGCCCCGACGTGGCGGTCTTCGGGGAGAAGGACGCGCAGCAGCTCGCGATGATCCGGCGGATGGTCGCCGACCTGAACGTCCCCGTGGAGGTGATCGGCGCGCCGACCGTCCGCGAGCCGGACGGGCTGGCGCTGTCGAGCCGCAACCGCTACCTGTCCGCCCCCGAACGCCTGACCGCGCTCGCCCTCTCGCGCGCCCTGCGGTCCGGGGCCGACGCCGCCGCCTCCGGCCCGGACGCCGTCCTGGCGGCCGCGCGCGCCGTCCTCTCCGAGGCCGAGGCCGCCGACCCGCCCCTCGCCCTGGACTACCTGGTCCTTGTCGACCCGTCGACCTTCACCGAGATCACCGGACCGCACTCCGGCCGGGCCGTCCTCGCCGTCGCGGGCCGCGTCGGCACCACCCACCTGATCGACAACGTTCCCCTCCAGCTCGGCAAGGAGCACTGATGTTCCGGACGATGTTCAAGTCGAAGATCCACCGCGCCACGGTGACCCAGGCGGACCTGCACTACGTCGGCTCGCTGACCATCGACCAGGACCTGATGGACGCCGCCGACCTGCTGCCCGGCGAGCAGGTCTCGATCGTCGACATCGACAACGGCGCCCGCCTGGAGACCTACCTGATCGCAGGCGAGCGGGGCTCCGGCGTCATCGGGATCAACGGCGCCGCCGCCCGCCTCGTGCAGCCCGGCGACCTGGTCATCATCATCAGCTACGCGCAGATGACCGACGCCGAGGCCCGCGAGTTCGTCCCCGCCGTCGTGCACGTCGACCGCTCCAACAAGATCATTTCGCTGGGCTCGGACCCGGCCGAGCCGGTGCCCGGCACCAGCACGACCCGGGGCGACCTGATCCGGAACTGACCTTCGGCGGGGGCCGGGGGTTCGGCCGCTCCGGGGTTAGGGTCATAATGACGAGAACCGACCCCGGAGGAGGGCTCGTGATCCCTTCCGTTCTGCACGCCCCCGCGCCCGGCTGGACCGCCGACGCCGACGTCGTCGTCATCGGGTCCGGCATCGCCGGCCTGGTCGCCGCGCTGCGCTGCCGCCCCCACGGCCGGGTGCTGCTCGTCACCAAGGCCCTCCTGGACGCCGGGTCGACCCGGTGGGCGCAGGGCGGCATCGCCGCCGCGCTCGCGCCCGACGACACCCCCGAGGAGCACCTGGCCGACACCCTCACCGCGGGTGTCGGCGTCTGCGACGAGGACGCCGTCCGGGCCCTCGTCACCGAGGGGCCGGACGCGGTCCGCAGCCTGATCGACCTCGGCACGGCCTTCGACCGCTCCGGCGGCGACATCGCGCTCACCCGCGAGGGCGGCCACCACCGGCGCCGCATCGCGCACGCGGGCGGGGACGCCACCGGCGCCGAGATCAGCCGCGCCCTGCTCGCCGAGCTCAAGGACTCGGGCGTCGAGGTGATCGAGCACGCCCTGGTCCTGGACCTGCTGAAGGACGCCGCGGGACGCGCCGCGGGCGTCACCCTGCACGTCATGGGCGAGGGACAGCCCGGCGGCGTCGGCGCCGTCCGCGCCCGCGCCGTCGTGCTCGCCACCGGCGGGCTCGGCCAGGTGTTCACCGCCACCACCAATCCCGAGGTCTCCACGGGCGACGGCGTCGCGCTCGCGCTGCGCGCCGGGGCCGAGGTCACCGACCTGGAGTTCGTCCAGTTCCACCCGACCGTGCTGTGGCTCGGCGAGGGCGCGACCGGACAGCAGCCACTGATCTCCGAGGCCGTCCGCGGCGAGGGCGCGCACCTGGTCGACCACGCCGGCGTGCGCTTCATGACCGGACGCCACGAGCTCGCCGAGCTGGCCCCCCGCGACGTCGTCACCAAGGGGATCATGACCCGGATGCGCGAGACGGGCGCGTCCCACATGCTGCTCGACGGCCGCCATTTCGGCGCGGCGATGTGGGAGACCCGGTTCCCGACCATCCTGGCCGCGTGCCGCCACCACGGCATCGACCCGGTGACCGAGCCCATCCCGATCGTGCCCGCCGCCCACCACGCCAGCGGTGGCGTGCGCACGGACCTGCACGGTCGCACGTCCGTCCCCGGCCTCTACGCCTGCGGCGAGGTCGCCTGCACGGGCGTCCACGGTGCGAACCGCCTCGCCTCCAACTCCCTCCTGGAAGGCCTGGTCTTCGCCGCCAGAATCGCCGAAGCCCTCTCGGACGACCTCCCCGCCTCCCACCCGCGCGGCCCCCTGGCTCCTGCCGCACCAGCCCCTGACCTCCTTTCGAACCACACACCCACCACCCCGCCACCCCTGGAGCAGGCCGCGCCAGCCCCCGAGCAGGCCGAGCCAACCCCTGTGCAGGCTGTCTCGGCCCCGGCGCAAGCTGTTCCGGTGCCCGCGCAGGCTGCTCCCGCTTGGGGGCAGGCCGCGCCAGCTCCCGAGCAGGCCGTCTCGGCGAGGCATGAGGGCGCCGTCTCGGCGACCGGGCAGGCCGGTCCGGTGCCTGGGCAGGGCCCGGCGGGAGCCGCGCAGGACGTGTACGGAGCCACGGGTGGCGAGTCGGGCGGGTTGCTGGAGCCGGCGTTGCGGGGGGAGATCCAGCGGATCATGACCTCCTATGCGGGGGTCCTGCGGCGGGCCGACGGGCTGGAGGCCGCGGCGCGCGAACTGGAGGGGCTCGGGCGCGGGACCGCGGAGCCCGGGGTGGAGGCCTGGGAGGCCACCAACCTGTACACCGTCGCGTGCGCGATCGTGACGGCCGCGCGGCGGCGGGAGGAGACGCGCGGGAGCCACTGGCGGGAGGACTTCCCCGAGCGCGCGGACGGGACGTGGCGCGGCCACCTCGTCACCCGGCTGGCGGGGAACGTCCTGACGACCACCTACGAATCTCTGGAAGGGAAGCGCTCATGACACCGGAACTCTCGCAGAGGCTGACCGCCGCCGGGCTGGATCCACAGGCTGTGGAAAACCTCGTCCGGACGGCGCTGGCCGAGGACGGCGAGGTCGACGTCACCAGCACCCCGATCTTCGCGCCGCAGGACACCGCGAGCGGGGAGCTGAGGGCGCGCGAGGAGGGCGTCGTCGCGGGCGTCCCGGTGGCGTGCGTCGTCTTCGAGCTCCTGGACGTCGCCTACGAGGCGGAGGTCGAGGACGGCGACCGCGTCGTGCCCGGGCAGGTCCTCATCGCGGTCAGCGGCGCGACCCGGGCGATCCTCAGGGCGGAGAGGACGGCTCTGAACCTCCTCACGCATCTGTCCGGAATCGCGACCGCCACCCGCCGGTGGATGGACGCCATGGAGGGCACCAAGGCGAAGGTCCGCGACACCCGCAAGACCCTTCCCGGCCTGCGGGCCCTGCAGAAGTACGCGGTGCACTGCGGAGGCGGCGTCAACCACCGGATGGGCCTGCACGACGCCGCGCTCATCAAGGACAACCACATCGCGGCGGCCGGCGGCGTCACCAAGGCGTTCGAGGCGATCCGCGCCGTGTACCCGTCCCTCCACGTCCAGGTGGAGTGCGACACCCTCGCGCAGGTCGAAGAGGCCCTGGGGGTGGGGGCCACGAGCATCCTGCTCGATAACATGACCGACGCCGAGATGACCGACGCGGTCCGGCTCGTGGCAGGGCGGGCGGAGCTCGAGGCCAGTGGTGGCCTTACCCTGGAGCGGGCCCGAGACGTCGCCGTGACCGGGGTGGACTACCTTGCCGTCGGCGCGCTGACGCACTCGGCGCGCGTGTTCGACATCGGCCTTGACTTCACCTGAACAGCGGGGACCTGATGCTGCTGACCATCGACGTCGGTAACACCCAGACCGTTCTCGGTCTCTTCGAAGGCGACGAGGTGATCGAGCACTGGAGGATCAACACCGATCCGCGGCGCACGGCCGACGAGATCGCGGTGGTCCTGCAGGGACTCGTCCAGCAGAGCCCGCTGCTGGCCGACACCGACATCAGCGGCATCGCGCTGTGCTCCACGGTGCCCTCCGTCCTGCACGAGATGCGGGAGATGTGCCGCCGCTACTACGGCGACGTGTCCGCGGTCATCGTGGAGCCGGGCGTCAAGACCGGCGTCCCCGTCCGGATGGACAACCCGAAGGAGGTCGGCGCCGACCGCATCGTCAACGCGCTCGCCGCCGTCCACACCCACGGCGGGCCGGCGATCGTGGTCGACTTCGGAACCGCCACCACCTTCGACGCGGTGTCCGCCAAGGGCGAGTATGTGGGCGGCGCGATCGCCCCCGGCATCGAGATCTCGATCGACGCGCTGTCCTCCCGCGGCGCGCAGCTCCACAAGATCGAGCTGGTCCGGCCGCGCAACGTGATCGCCAAGAACACCGTCGAGGCGCTGCAGTCCGGGATCATCTTCGGCTTCGCCGGCCAGGTGGACGGCATCGTCGAGCGCATGTCGGAGGAGCTCGCCGAGGACCCGGAAGAGGTCACGGTCATCGCCACCGGCGGCCTCGCCCCGCTCGTCCTGGAGGAGTCCCGCAGCATCGACGAGTTCGAGCCGTGGCTCACCCTCATCGGCCTCCGGCTGATCTACGAGCGGAACACTCCCTGACGTCCGGCGCGAACTCGTTCGCCCGCACCGGACGGGCTGGATAGCCTTGCGATGTGAGTGACGAGACCTTCGACGAGCTCCCGGAGCAGATGCGCGTGCGCCGGGAGAAGCTCGACCGGCTCCGCGAGAGCGGGATCGACCCCTACCCGGTGACCTTCCCGCGGACGGCGACGACCGCCGAGATCCGCGCGAAACACACCGGCCTGGAGCCGGGCACCGAGACGGGCGAGAAGGCGGGCGTCACCGGTCGCGTCATGCTGATCCGCAACACCGGGAAGCTGTGCTTCGCCACCATCCGCGACGCCGGCGGCGACCTCCAGGTCATGCTGTCGCTGGCCAAGGTCGGGCAGGAGCAGCTCGACTTCTGGAAGCGCGAGGTCGACCTCGGCGACCACGTCGGCGTCGAGGGCGAGATCATCACCTCCCGCCGCGGCGAGCTGTCCATCATGGCGGACCGGTTCGCGATCACCTCCAAGTGCCTGCGGCCGCTGCCGGAGAAGCACGCCGGCCTGACCGACCCGGAGGCGCGGGTCCGGCAGCGCTACGTCGACCTGATCGTCAACGACGAGGCGCGGCGGATGGCGCGGCTGCGCAGCGCGACCGTCCGCGCGGTCCGCGACTTCTGGCACGAGGAGGGCTACCTCGAGGTCGAGACGCCCATGCTCCAGCCGATCCACGGCGGGGCCGCGGCGCGCCCGTTCAAGACGCACATCAACGCCTACGACATGGATCTCTACCTGCGCATCGCGATCGAGCTGTACCTCAAGCGGCTCGTCGTCGGCGGGATCGAGAAGGTCTTCGAGATCAACCGCAACTTCCGCAACGAGGGCGCGGACTCCACGCACAACCCCGAGTTCACGATGATCGAGGCCTACGGGACCTACCTCGACTACAACGACATGGCCGACCTGACCCAGCGGATGTACCAGAAGGCGGTCGTCGCCGCCCTCGACACCACCGTGGTCGTCCATGACGGCGTCGAGATCGACCTCGGTCTCGCGGAGTGGCCGCGGATCACCCTGTACGGGGCGGTGTCGAAGGCGCTCGGCGAGGAGATCACGCCGCACACGCCGATCGAGTCGGTGCGCAAGCTCGCGGACGCCCGCGAGATCTCCTGGGATCCCAAGTGGGGGCAGGGCAAGCTCGTCCAGGAGCTCTTCGAGGAGCTGGTCGAGCACACCCTCGTCCAGCCCACGTTCGTCATGGACTACCCGGTCGAGACGTCCCCGCTGACCCGCCAGCACCGCGAGGAGCCGCTGCTCACGGAGAAGTGGGACCTCATCGGGTTCGGCACGGAGCTCGGCACCGCCTACTCCGAGCTGGTCGACCCGATCGAGCAGCGCCGCCGCCTCACCGAGCAGTCGCTGCTCGCCGCGGGCGGCGACCCCGAGGCCATGCAGCTGGACGAGGACTTCCTGCGCGCCCTGGAGTACGCGATGCCCCCCACCGGCGGGATGGGCGCCGGCATCGACCGCATGATCATGGCGTTCACCGGCAAGGGGATCCGCGACACGATCCTGTTCCCGCTGGTCAAGCCCGAATGACGACCGGAAGGTCGCGCAGCCCCCGCAGCACGAGGTTGTCGCGGTAGACGAGGTCGCCGGCGGCGAGGGCCACGTCGCGCTCGAACAGCTTGCCGAGCGCGACGCGGCCCTCCAGCCGGGCCAGCGGCGCCCCGAGGCAGAAGTGCGCGCCGTGGCCGAACGACAGGTGCTTCGCCGTGTCGCGTCCGTCGGCGTAGCGGAGCAGGTCCAGCCGGTCGGGGTCGTCGAAGACTGCCGGGTCCCGGTTGGCGGCTCCCGTCAGCAGCAGGACGAGCTTCCCGCGCTCGACGAGGGTGCCGTCCAGGTCGACGTCCTCCAGCGCGGACCGCAGGGTCAGCTGCACCGGCGGGTCGAAGCGCAGCAGCTCCTCCACCGCCGCCCGCGCGTTGTCCGGCCGCTCCCGAAACACCCGCAACTGCGCGGGATCGCGGAGCAGCGCCAGCGCGCCGTTCCCGATGAGGTTCACGGTCGTCTCGTGGCCCGCGACGAGCAGCAGGATGCAGGTCGCCAGCAGCTCCTGCTCCGACAGGACGTCTCCGCCGTCGGAAACCCCCACGAGGGCGCTGAGGAGGTCGTCGCGCGGCTCGGCCCGCCGCTTGGCGGCCAGCACCCGGAAGTACTCCGCGAACTCGTCGCGCGCGGCGTCCCGCTGGGCGATCTCGGCCTCCGGCAGCAGGAAGTCCGGGTCCAGGCCGCGCGCGAGGCTGTCCGACCAGCCCTTGAACAGGTCGCGGTCCTCGGCGGGGACGCCGAGCATCTCGCTGATCACGATGACGGGCAGCGGGTAGGCCAGCGTCGCGATCAGGTCGACCTCGCCGGAGAGCGGCCGCAGCAGCGCGTCGACGAGCTCCTCGACCCGGGGCCGCAGCCGCTCCACGAGGCGGGGCGTGAACGCCTTGCTGACGAGCCGGCGCAGCCGCGTGTGGTCGGGCGGATCCATGGTCAGGAACGACCGGTGCCGCGCCGGCATGTCGCGCCACATGCGGCCGCCCGACGGACGGTGCCCGAACCGCGGATCGCGCAGGATCCGCTCGCAAAGTTCGTGGGACGCGGTGACGCGCAGACCGACGTCCGTCCGGTGCAGGGGCTGACCGGCGGCTCGGAGCGTCCGGTAATGGGCGTAGGGATCGGCGCGGAACGCCGGGTCGCCCGGATCGAAGCCGAGTATCGCGGTCGCCCCGGCCTGGCCCGCCTGACCCGTCCTGTCCTCCATGCCTCCAGCGGACCCGAATCCTGGACATGATGTCAACAGCGCCGGCCGCGGGACGCTAAGCGCTTTCTCGGATCACCAGGTCGGGCCGCTGGACGACCTGGCGGTGCTGGTGGGACTTGCCTTCGCCGATCTCGGCCATCGCCAGCTCGGCGGCCTCCCAGCCGAGCTCGCGGCGCGGCTGGCGGACGGTGGTGAGCGGCACGGCGGCGCTCGCCGCGAGCTCGATGTCGTCGTAACCGATCACGGCGATGTCCTCGGGGACGCGGACGCCGAGCCGGGTCAGCTCGTTGATCAGGCCGATCGCGAGCAGGTCGTTGGCGCAGAAGACGCCGTCGGGCACGGGGGACATGGCCATGATCTGGTGCGCCGCGGCCTGCCCCTCCGTGGGGCTCAGGGCGTCCTTGACCAGGACCGGGGGCTTGCCGAGGCCCGCCTCGACGATCGTGCGGGCGGCCCCGTCGCGGCGCTCCACGCAGGGCTGCGGCTCGGGGATCCCGGTCACGAACGCGATGCGATCGCGTCCGATGCCGAGGAGGTACGCGGCGGCGGCCTCGCCGCCCGCCACGTGGTCGACCCGGGCGGAGCACACGTCGGAGGCGTCCCGGTCGATCAGCACCACGCTCATGCCCGCGGCGCGCAGCCGGGAGATGTCGCGGGGGCCGATCCCGACCGGGATGACCAGGGCCCCGGCGGCCCGCTGGTCGGCGAGCAGTTCCAGCAGGCGGCGCTCCTTGCGGGGGGAGTGGTCGCTGGACAGCCACAGGGCGTCGTGGCCCGCCGCGTTGAGCGCCGCCTCGGCGCCCCGGGCGACGTCGGTCGCGTAGGGGTTGGTGAGGTCCTCGACGAGGACGCCGAACGCCCGGCGCGGCTGGTCGCCGAACTCGCCCGCGGTCCGCTCGGGGCCCGTGCGGAGCCGGCGCGCGGACTCGTTGCGCACGAATCCGAGCTCCTCGATCGCGGCGCGGACGCGGTCACGGGTAGCTTCGGCCACGAGATCTGGCCGGTTTAGGACATTCGAAACGGTCCCAACTGAGACTCCAGCACGCCTCGCGACCTCACGAATACTGGTCTGTGGCAACTCGCTCCTCGTCCCGCTCCATGGGCGTTTTCCCAGGTAGTGGAGTTTGGCATGGCGGGGCGCCGAATGCACGGTCACACATGGTGAGCGATCGGGCACACAACGCTCTTGACCGGCGCTTGACGGGCCGGATCCGGCCGCCTAGCGTTCCGAGCCGAAGCGTAGCTTGAAACGATTCACGATCTTCGTTCACCGCGAGGACCGGTGGGTTCGGCGAGAGGGGACGGGCGGATGGCTGGCGATCACATCCCGTCTTTCTCGGCAGGCCAACGAGTGAATCGTCACCCGGAGTTCCCCCGTACACCCCCGCAATCGGCCATGCGGCCACCTCCGGCCAAGCGCGCGAGACAGAAAAGGAACCCGATGATCTAAGTCCGGAAGGGTCCGGACCCGGCAACCCAACGCGCGTACAGATCGAGGCCCAACCCGTGCCTGTGCAGCGGACGGCTGCATCCCCGCGGTCATCACCACGGACGAGGGAGGACGGAGTGGAAACAGCCACACTCGCACGTCGTGGCACCGACGATTTCGGGCTGAGCGAGGAAGAGATCCGGCTGCTCGCCCAGATCGCCAGCGGTGTCACCGCCGATGTGGCGGCACGCAAGCTGGAACTGAGCGCTCGGACCTTGCGGCGCCGGCTGCGGACGATCTGCGACCGGCTGGAGGTCAACACCCCTATCGAGGCCGTGGTGTGGGCGGCCCGGAGGCAGCTCATCTAGCGAGGCACCCCCGACGCTCGCCAGGGGACGGCGAGCGTCACCCGGAGAAACGGCGGTTGATCCGAATTCCGTCCACCCCCGCAGCGGCGGCGCCCGCGCCCTGGCAGGTAGGTCCCTGCAGGAGGCGTCGCCGCGGACGGCGTTCGGGCCTGACAGGCCACCTGACCCGCCCCGATCTCCGGCAGGCTTCATCCCTCACGACCAGACTGACCGGCCTATGCCGTGGCGATGCGTCACTCGACACCGCGGTCGGCCGGCACGCCATGCGTTGACCGGCCTGGCCGGTCGTGCGACGGCGGAGTTCTAGGCGACGCGGACGCCGCCGGCGAAGGGGCGCCCGTCCATGGAGGCGATCTTCACGACGTCGCCGGTGTGCGGGGCGTGCAGCATCTTGCCGCCGCCGACGTAGATCCCCATGTGGTGCAGGTCGGCGTAGAAGAAGACGAGGTCGCCCGGCTGGAGCTCGCTGCGCGACACGTGCGTTCCGGCGTTCCACTGGCTGCCGGTGTAGTGCGGCAGGTTGATGCCGACCTGCTTGTAGGCCCACATCGTGAGGCCGGAGCAGTCGAAGGTGGTCGGACCGGCGGCGCCCCACACGTAAGGGCGGCCGATCTTGCTCATCGCGTAGCGGAGCGCCTGCGCCGCCTTGCCGGTGCCGATGACGGGGAGCTTGGCGAGCTGGGTCGGGTCCTTGTCGACGAGCTTGCCGCGGATCTTCTCGTAGGCGTCGGTGATCTTCGTGCGCTGCGAGTCGAGCTGCGTCTTCAGTTCCTTCACCTGCTTGGCGCGGGCCTCGGCCGACTTGCGGGCCCGCTGAGCGGACTGCATGGCCTGCATCAGCCCGAGCACCTGGGTGCTGTCCTGCTTGGCGAAGTAGTGGAGGGTCGCGGCCTGGTCGAGGACGGACTGGGGGTCCTGGGAGGCGACGAACGACACCGTGGGGTCGGAGCCGCCCTGCATGTAGCTCGTCGCCGCGAGGGATCCGACCTTCTGGCGGAGCGTCTCCAGCGTCTTCTCCTGCCGCTTGGCGTTCTCCGTGGCGACCTTGGCGGCGCGCTGCGACTGGGCGAGCCTGACCTTGAGCCCGTTGTACTGCTCGGTGAGCTGCTCCAGCTGGTCGGCGAGCTTGAGCGCCTTCGTCCTCAGCTCCTTGGCGGAGGGCTCGGGGTCGGCGTGCGCGACGGCGATCGTCTGCGGGGCGATCGCGTGCGGAGCGGCCGAAACGACGGCGAGCGCGCCGACCACGATGGTCGCGCGCCCCCGGAAGCGTGAAAGGGAAGCATGCCGCGATCGCTTCACGAATACTCCTCTCCTCAGCCGCCTACCGGATCAGCTGACGGGTCGGGGCCGGAGCAGCCCGTCCGCGCCCGTGAGCGAACCGATCGCCCGCGGTCGCGGATTCACCCCTCGCATTCGGTCGCTCAGGGAGATCTCCCGAAACGCTCCGAAAGTGGGTCCCCGGCTCCTCGGGCAGCTGGTTGCGACCCGGGGGACTCGGCGGATCGGCCCCCGTCCTGCGGTGGGCCGACGTCAGCGCAGGACACTAACGGACCCCGCATTGGATGCCAACCAGAACATGCGAATTCGCAGGTCACGCGGCGCGGTGAACGAGGAGAACGCCGGGCGGACGCGTCCCGCGCGCGGTGTTGTGGCCCCCCTCTCGGCCGGCCCCTGGCAGTACCTGGCCCCTTTTATCTAGTCAGTAGCACGCGCCGCCCGGCGCGGAAGGGTGGGAGGGCGTGCCCTGGTGCGCTGCGGCGTTCGATAATCTCGCCTGTTTGTGGAAGTCGTGATCCGGCGTGCCCGTACCGCCGACGTCCAGGAGATCCGCAGGCTCGTCGACCTGTACGCCGGGTCGGGGCGTCGCCTGCTGAAGAAGACGACGGTCAAGCTGTACGAGGACGTCCAGGAGTTCTGGGTCGCCGAGGACGTGCAGCACGGGACGCCCGGGCCGATCATCGGCTGCGGCGCGCTCCATGTCATGTGGGAGGACCTCGCGGAGGTCCGCTCGGTCGCCGTGGACAAGGGATGCGGCGGGCGGGGAATCGGGCACCGCATCGTGACCCGCCTCCTGGAGAACGCGCGAGAACTCGGCGTCCGCCGTGTGTTCTGCCTTACCTTCGAGGTGGAGTTCTTCGCTCGCCACGGCTTCCAGCAGATCCTGGGGACTCCGGTGTCGCCAGAGGTGTACGAGGAACTTCTCCGCTCCTACGACGAAGGCGTGGCAGAGTTCTTGGACCTCGACCGGGTCAAGCCGAATACGTTGGGCAACACCCGGATGTTGCTTCGCCTGGAGGACTGACCCGAATGAGCGATTCCCCCCACCGCGGGCGGCCTTACCAGCCCCAGCAGGGGCAGGGTTCCTACGGCCCGCCCCCTCCGTACCAAGGTTCTCAGTGGCAGCAACCACAGCAGCCGTCCTCGCAGCAGCAGTGGGAACAGCAGCCCCAGCAGCAATGGCAGACGCAGCAGCAGCAGTGGAACCAGCAGCCCGCCTACGAGGACTACGGCTCGTACGACGGCGGCGGTTCCTACGACGGCGGCGGTGACGTGGCGCTGGCGCCCATTCACCGTAGGGCGGGCGCGCGAATCATCGACAACGCGCTCGTCGCGGTCTTCGGGTTCGCTCTCGTCCTGCCGGTGACGATCGGCGCGTTCGGTCTGGGCAAGCCGGGCAGCAAGACGGAGGACGAGGGTGGTGTGTGGAACTGGCCCATCATCTTCACCCTCTTCTGTGTCCTCTCTGTGCTGCCGTTCATCTATGAGGCCGTGCAGTTGTCCATGTGGGGACGGACGCTGGGGAAGCGTGTTCTGGGCCTGGGGGTCGTTCAGGCGAGGCCCGCGGGCACCCCGATCACCACGACGCAGGCTGTCTGGCGTGCGGGGATCACCCACGTCGGCTACCAGCTCGGCGTGTTCTTCTTCCTCGTCCTGGCGGTGATGGTGTGGGACTACGCCGCGTACGGGATGGTGCTGGTCTGGGCGGGCGCGCTGATGGCCTACCTGTGGGCGATCTGGGATCAGCCTCTGCACCAGTCGCTGCACGATCGCTTCGCCGGCACGCTCGTCATCGACGAGCGGGTCGGATATGACGAGTCCGAGTACTCCGAGTACGCGGGCTAAGGCCACGATGGCGGCAACGCTCGCCGAGCCGGGGCAGAGGCTCCTGGCACGCGTCGTCGACACGCTCGTCGTCGGAGTCCCCGTCGTTCTCGTCGTCCGCGAACTGGTGTCCGGGCACACGGCGGACGTCATCGCCCCGTCCGCCGTGGCCGGATGCATGCTGCTGTACGAGGCTGTCCAGCTCGCCCTCTGGGGCCGGACGCTCGGCAAGCGCGTCGCGGGCATCGAGGTGGTCGCTGCGACGGCTCAGGAGGCCCCTGAAGCGTCGCCAGAGGGAAGCGGCGGAGCGGGCGGGAGCGCCGGTCTCGGTGACGTGTCGGCCCTTCCCGTGTCCGTGCCGGGTTTCGTGCCCGTGGCGGCCCCCGAGCCCGCGGAGGCCGCCGCTCCCAACGGTGCTGAGGTCGTGGACGCGTCCACGCGCCCGGACGTTCTGCGCTGCGTTCTGCGGGCCGCCGTCTATTCGGTGCCGATCGGGCTGCGTCCGATTCCGGTACTCGGTCTGCTCGCGAGCGTCTTCTGGGTCGTGAACGCGGGGGTCCTGTTCGAGGGCAGTCGCCGCCAGGCTGTTCATGACAGGCTCGCGGGCACCCTCGTGGTAAAACGCCCGCGGCCCGAATCCTCGGCCTTCTGAGGCCCTCTCCGCCGCACCGGGAGTGCGTGCGGGGTCCGATAACACCCGTCCGATACCGCGCACTCACGGGCGCGGCCGGACGCATGCCCTGGTCCACTCGCATGTGCCATACATGCTTTGGTCGAGATGGCCGCTGTTTCCGGACGTCCGAGGTGTCGACGGCATATGCCCGCTCGTTCTGGTTACGGTCCTGAAACCGGTGGGATGTGTCTCGTCCCGGACGTCGCCTCCGCTTTGACAGTTCCCTCCGATGGTGTTGCGGTGACCGGAACGACGCCGCTTGTCGGCGGCCGTGGACTTACTCCGGATGGCGAGCTCTCGCCCTTGGAACGGACCTTTCGTGCGGCATGCCGGTGGCGGCGGTGCGGCCGGAGGAGGGCTCCGCTCGGGTCGGCGGCGCCGGGCCGAAGAACTGGGGCCGGCGGTGGGATTGTGTCCAAATCTCCCGATTTCATGGCGATGGTGCTCGGTGTGCCGCATCCGCGTCCTGAGCAGGGCGCGGACTTCTCGCGGTCCGGCCGCGGCAACAGATTTCGGTGCGGGGCGCCCCGGCGTTATTCGTCCACATCCGCCGGTCCGGAGGTTGATCAGGTGCCGGGGTCGGCCGCGTATTCCAGTGCGGGCACGCGGTTAGTAGCGATACGGGAGGTTAATCGCCGCGCCGCCGCGTGCAAACCTGGACCAATGCGCGGACGGCGGTGCAGGTCAGCGCACCACCTCGTGACACCGGTCACCCCTGAAAACCCGGGTGCGCCGCCGCCGCTTGGAAATTCATGGACGCCCGGCCGGACCCAGCCGTGACCCGAGGGACGTGCGCACCCGAAACGACGAGGCCGATTACAGCCGGTAACGAGCGGCAAGGCGACTTCGCGCGAGTGTCGGTTCCGGTGGATGGCGGAATTGTCATCCGCGAAGTTCTAGGTATATCTTTGTCACTCGATTGGAGTTTGCTCAAGCTGAAAGGTCTGTCCCCATGGCACAGAAGGTTCAAGTGCTTCTCGTCGACGACCTCGACGGTGGCGAGGCGGACGAGACCGTAGCGTTCTCGATCGACGGCGCCTCCTACGAGATCGACCTCAGTGGCGCCAACGCGACGAAGCTGCGGGAATCGCTGCAGCCGTTCGTTGAGAAGTCCCGTAAGGCGGGCACGGTCAACCGCCGCCGCCGGCAGCGCGGCGCGTCCAGCCGTGAGCGCAGCGCCGAGATCCGCGCCTGGGCCAAGAACAACGGCATCAAGGTCAATGAGCGCGGCCGCATCCCGGCCCACGTGATCGAGCAGTACGAGGCGGCCAACTGATCCCGCCCGGACCGCACGCGGCCCGTCTTCGTTCGCGAGGCGGGCCGTTCGCCGTTGGTGCCGTGAGTCGTCCCCCGTTCGCGGGACGGAGTCGTTCGCTTGTGGCGTAGCGCCTGTGCGGTTCGGCGAGTCCGCCGTGAGGTACACAGGGCGCGCGGGTGGAAACTCCACCCCCATTCGGCACTCTCGGCCCGCGCCTTGACGGACCTGCGGAAAGCCCCTCGTTCGCTTGGGGCGTAGCGGGAACATGACGCACCGATGCGGTAGTTGGATGAGACTGAACAGCGCATAGCTGGGGAACGTCTCCTGGTGGGAGTGCACCGGGCGGCCTCCTCGGGGCGGGCTAGCATGCGGAAGGACAGTTCCGGACGTTCCGGACTCTGCCCAACCGCTCTGTGAGGAGCGACGAGATGTTCGAGAGGTTCACCGACCGCGCGCGGCGGGTTGTCGTTCTGGCTCAGGAAGAGGCCAGGATGCTCAACCACAACTACATCGGTACCGAGCACATCCTCCTGGGTCTGATCCACGAGGGTG